>CBDUTO010000113.1:0-14061 GCA_965370315.1 uncultured Melioribacteraceae bacterium | reverse complement strand
AAGTTATACTAAAATAACACTTTATACAGAGTTATTCGAGGCTATTGCATAAAGCCGGGTAAACAACTTCCAAAAGGAACAATTACTCTCTCATCTAAGAAAAAAACTGAAGTAACTGTTCTGCAAGATAATTTGCTTCGCTGGAAAGGAGTTATTTCTGTTCCTAATATCCAATCAGCTAGGGACAACGTATCCCAAAGAAAAAATGTAGTTGAAATGACTTTTTTCAAAAAACTTAATGTAATAAGTCATGGCAGTTATACACCTTCGGTTAAACTTATTACAAAAATTTAAATTATGTGGTTGTTTTGGAATGCAAAACCATAAAAGAAGCTATGGTCTTAATAGCTAATGCTATGAGAATAGATACAAAAGATTATGAAAAGTACATTAACAAATATAGTCAATGAAGTGGGTCTTTATTTTAGAATATAGACTAATATAACAAACAATCAGAGCCGTCAAGATGGCGGCTGATAAGGAGAAATAAAATGGAAAACAATGAAAATGAAAGTAAAATAGTTCCAGCAGAAAAGGGACTTCGTAGCATAGAAGACTATTTGGCTGGTAAGTTTATAGTCTCATCTGAGGGAGAAGCTCTCGATGATGGTTCCAGAAAAAATAAAGTTATTGGAGGATTTTGCTCTGATAAAGAAGTAAAAAGAGTGCCCATTTATGAAGTAACTCCAGAAGGAGTTAGGGTGTTAAACAGAATACCTTATGCTTACTTTCATCAAGGACAGCCAGATGATCCCAAATGTGGATACACTCTAGCTTTTTATTTGTGGTTCGAATCTTTGCAAGCTGCTCTTCTTGAAATAAGTAACGAAGAAGAGGTAGTTAATATTGCATTCGCTAAGGATAGCAGCCAAGTAGAACATATTGAATATCTCACCACCACCCCAACTGACACTATTAGCGAAGCTTCCATTTTAATTAAAAGCCTTCCTCATATGGTAGAGGACTATATGAAAGAGATATCTCAAGAGGCATTATTCCGATTAGATTTAGGATACACTATACATGAATAAATCCTAGTCATTAAATCCAACAATTACACAAACCGAGCCACCCAATCGGTTGGCTTTCTTATTATATAGGAGAAAGATATGAACTTATTAGAATTATCAGAACTTCTGCTGGACGAAAAGAAAGCAGAAGAGTATCTATTAAAGGTAGGAATACTAAAAATATTTACCGAATGTTCGAAGTGTGGAAGTAGTAGAATCACCAAGATCAGTCGTGGTAGGCACAGATGCAACAGTTGTTTGAGTGAGTGGAGTAACAGAGCTGGTAGTATTTTGCATGGGCAAAGCTTAACAGCTTCTAAGCTTATTGGAATTATCAAATTATTTTCAATGGATATTCTAGCATCTAAAACAGCATTGGAATTGAGAATAAATCAAACAAAAGTGCAGCGAATGTTTGAAGTGTTTAGAGAAATCATTGTTGGTAAAGAGGGTGTGGACATTAATGATAGTTTGCTGAAAAAGCATTCTCCAACATTTACGCTTTCAATAACAGATGATATAGTTTCAATAGGGGTAGCCGACTCCAGCAAAACAGGAAGAGATATATTTATTATTAAGAGAACTCGTGTCCCAAATAGAGAAGCAGCATTTAGATTTCTCCATAACAAAGTAAATTCTAAAGAAATAAGACAGAAACTTGATAATATGCCCGTAAAACAAAATCATTTTTGGAGATATGCTAACCAAAGGTTACAGTTCTTTAGAGGAACGAAGGCTAAACATTTGCTTCAGCATCTTAAAGAAGTTGAATTCAAGTACAACCATCGGGACAAAGAGCTCTTTGAAATATTAGTTGCTAAAATAGCTCGTTTTTAAGGCTGGTTACAGATGAATCGTTTCGCCAAAACAGGCATTTCTAAAATGAGCAACTGCCCATTTACTACCCAAACGCTGCCCACTTTATTTTGAGCCTTTTTTGCAAAATCCGCAAAGGTTAAAATTAAACTTTTAGTCGATAATTTCTAACTAAAACAGATGCAGACAAATGCAATGTTTTCTCAATTCCCCTAATCATATCAACCGTAAGTCTTTTCTTCCTATTCAAAACTTCGGAGACTCTACTTTTCCCACCAATTATTCCAACCAAGTCTTTTTGCTTAATATTCATTTCTTCCATTCGAATTTTAATAGCTTCTATTGGGTCTGGTGGTTCTATTGGATAATGCTGGTTTTCATAGTTATCTATTAGCATTGATAATATTTCAGCTTCGTCGCCTTCTTTTGATTTTGGCGAAGCATCAAAAATCTTTTCAAGTCTTTTGATAGCCACTTCGTAATCTTTATCTGTCTTTATTGGTTTTATGTTCATAATATTTACCTCGAAATTTTTTCTGCATCAATTTTGTCATACTCTGCGTGAGTGCCAATAAACCTAATGAAAGCCCACTCCCTTTCGTAATTAAACTTAACAATTAGTCTGTATGAGTTCCCTTTTATATTGAAAACCACTCTGTTATCATGTAATACACTTGCATTTACGTATGTTTTCTTTACATCATTTGGGCTCTTCCATTTTGATAATTTGGCTGTTTCATACCAAGTCTTCAGATATTGTTCGCTATCAGAGTGTTTCCCCCAATATTCCCGTAAAGTTTTCTTAGCAATTATTCGTTTCATTTACTCAATTCTTTTTTACAAAGATAACGAAAAGTTCTTTAAATGAGAACATTTATTTTGATATTAAATGCTTCATTATTAACCTATTAACAGAATATAAAAATAATTGCATTAAAATTTGCTTCTTAAGTTTTGAAATCTTATATATTAATATGAAGAATTTGAAAAGAAAGAAAAACTTAGATTAACTTACTTAAAGAAATGGGGGAACCTCAATCTTCCAGACCAGAGTTAAATAATGACTTTTCTAGTTAAGAATTTCAAAGCTAGCAATGTATAGTTTACCAATAGCGAAGATGGTGATCTGATTATAATAGCAACTCACAAAGAAAGTAAGTCACGATATTATTTTCAAATTCCAGCAGTGGAAATAAAGGAAGACAATCCTTGGTGTGTCCTATCCATCATAAACAAGTGGAATGCACTGAACTTTGGGCAAAAATTCTTTAATGAAATTATATGGGACTGGAATAATTATGACGTTCTGAAAAGTATTAAAGCTGATGTTGAGGTAATAAAGAAATAAGTTAGAGTGGGGCTGGGGTGTTGTTCTGGGGTTAGTTAAACTCCTATTGGGATGATCTGCAACAGTGCGACACCAAAACAACACCCTAGCTTTCCCCAAACACCGCTTAACTACTTCATCTAAAAACCTTCTCCCAAAACCAAATTCCGATCTTTTTTATCGTGACACAGATAGTTTGAATACAACTAATATTTAAAAGATTTCTGTAATAAAGACATCACAGATGCAGCACCTAAATCCGCCTAAAAGTATATTGCCCTGTCTTTTTTCGAAACTCGTTTTTGCCCGATTTACTTATATAAGCCCAATATAAGTCCGGCACTAGGCTGGTCGCAGAAACATACTTTTACCCTAGTTATAAAGCCAAGCTAAATATTTTTTCTGTATAAAAGACGCCTAAAAATATTATTTTTTTCAAAAGATTTCCTCAAATAAAAGGGCATAAGATTAACACATCTAACTAAGATCAAGGAGGAAGTTATGACTTACACAGAAACTCGCAACAGAAAAATTGACAATCTTATTGAAGCCACAGTCGTTGACTTTTGCAAGCTTTACGGTGCTGTTTATAAAATTGATGAAGGAGTAATAATTGTGTCACACAATGATGAATCTCCTTGGTTCTTGCTATTACCCGAGTTCAAAGAAAATGGTTTTGAAGTTTTTATTGAAACATTTGTTTACGATGGTCTATCCCTTAGCAAATCAATAAAACTCCGTGAAGTTTATAGAGCTGACAACATCATTAGCTTCTTGAACGATAATGAAATGCTATTACGCTTTCACGAAGACAAACACCTTCTCGCTTCATACAGCTTTGTATGGGATTATAAAAAATATGCTCTTCTAAAATTAAAGCTATTACTTGAAATCTACACCCAACTTCAAAATGCTACGGAAATTAGACAAGGACTTGAAAGCATCTTAGAAGAAAAGGCTATTGTCGGAGTAAACTGAATAATACATTTAGGCAGTCAATTTGGCTGCCTCATTTATTATAATTCTAACTTGACATGATTTTGGCCTGTGTTCTTTTAAAACATAATTCTTTGTGGAGAATTGAGCATCACCTCAATCGAATTTAATAATTTTCTACTATTGCATTTCAATTTAATTTAATTTGCTTTTCAATTTCAATCTTCTTTCATCACATGGATGACAACAACCTATGGAACAAATTAACATATCACGATAATTTTTAAAATATTCTTGCCCGTGAATTAATAAATCAGAGATTGAAATTAAACTAAACTCCATTAAACCAATAGTTTTAATTGAGATTATACTTTTGTCTAATAAATATTGTTGGAAATTAATAAATGATTTAGAACATCCAGGGACCTGAGTAAGTGGATATTCTGCTTTTTTACTTATTCCAATTGGAAGAACTCCTAAGTGATCCCATGGCGAAATATTTGTCCAAGGAACTTCATTGATTATTTCGAGATAATGCCCGAAAGTCATCGCATTAAAATTGCACCCTAATAATAGTACATAAGAATCATCATTATTAGCAAGCCACTCCATAATACTTTCTTTTCCTAAAGGACTAGCCGGTGAGTTATTTATATCAAAATAATTTACGACATTTCCCCATAGCGCAAATGAATGTGTAGGCGAAGATGTTCGGATAGTATCGTTTTGACGTCGGAATATTTCAGTTAGTGCCCCAACTTTACTTTTTGAATTTACAGCATCAAATACTTCATTGTTGCCATCTACTCTCTGGAAACAATATGTAAAAGTTGGCATAATCAAACTACCATTTTGGGAGATTTGTACTTTTAAAGCACCTATTAAGTCTTCTGGGTTTAAGGAGGGAATACTTTTTTTAATTTGTCGCAAACTGCTATGAACAATTAGATTCATCCCTTGTTTAAGACTAAGTTCCTCTATTAATTCGTTTATATCCATTGTTAAATATAAAGAAAAGAGATCCGAATTTGGGTCTCTTTTTTATTAAGAATCTACTTCATTTTTTTAGAAGCATCAACAAATTTAAAATCATCTGCTCTAGTTACTTATAGTCTGTAAATAAACATTCTAGTTGAAAATTAATTACGTAAAAGTTTACTGAGGGAACTCCAGCAGCTAAATATTCATTAACTAGTGCTACTAATTCTTGTCCAATGTGTTGAAGAGTTTCATCAAGACTTTGCATTTTACTTTAATAAAACATTAATTTTTGTTTATGGATTTGGATAGGCCTACTGGGTAAAATATTACTCGACAAATAGAAATTACAAGTGAAAAAAGTGTTTGTCAAGAAAAAAAAATAAATTATTATTCACTATTGATACTACATTATAATTATTAATTTCTTTACAAAGAAACAAGATTATTCAAAAACAAAATTGAAAACTATGTATATCCTTGAGAACGAAGAGTATATTTTAAAAATTAAAAGAGTTGGAGCTGAACTATGCAGTTTTAGATCTAAACAAAATGACATTGAGTATATTTGGCCAGGTGACCCTAAGTTTTGGGGTTATCATTCTCCAACTTTATTCCCAATTGTGGGTAGGTTAAAAACAGATTCATTTAGATTTGATGATAGGACATATTTTATTCCTAAACACGGATTTGTAAGAGATAATAAAAAAATTAAACTTACTGAAATTTCTAAAACATCTTTACTATTTAGACTTTCCTACGATGGAAATACACTACGATTATTTCCATTTTTTTTTGAATTTATTATTCAATACGATTTAATTGGTTCAAAACTAGCCGTGCGTTACACAGTCCTGAATCAAGGGAGTTCAGAGATGTACTTTTCAATCGGTGCACATCCTGCATTCAATTGTTCTTTGAATAAAAATATTGTTTTTGAAAATTGCTTTTTAGAGTTTGAGAAGGTCGAACTTTGCAAAACATGGAAAGCAACTACTGAAGGTCTTCTTGATGAAGAAGGCCATACTATATTAAATAAAAGCAAAATACTTAAATTAAATTATGATTTATTTAAGAACGATGCCCTTATATTTAAAAATATAAAATCTGATTATCTTTATTTGAAAAGTGAAAAATCTTCTTTAAACACTAAACTGAATTTCGGACAATTTCCATACCTAGCAATATGGACAAAACCCGATTCGAATTTTATCTGTATTGAACCTTGGGCTGGTTTACCTGATACAAAGTTTTCTAATCAGATGTTAAATAAAAAAGAAGGAATTATTACACTTAAAGGCAAATCAGAATATACAATTTCCTATTCTATTGACGTCAGTTCTAATTTTTGAATAAACTATGATATTGCTATGTAGTCCAATGTTTATTCTAGATTTGAAACCTATAGAAACATCAGCCCTCCAGTTAATAAACAACTGAATTTCAAACAATTTCATAAGTTGTATTTGTGGAGAAAGCATGCTGTTGCTAAAATGGAAAAATTTCATCTTTTTCAATATCCTTGAAATATTCAACTGTTCCAACTTTTAATTCATATGTTGATGAACTATCACAAACAATAATCCCCTGTGGATGTAGCTGTATCAAACTTACAGTCCACATATGGTTTATTCCTTCCTCAATAACTTTGGCCAATGCTCGTGATTTATTGTAACCAGAAATTATTATTAAAATCTTCCTAGAGTCAAGAACGGTCCCAACTCCAACCGTAAGAGCGGTCTTAGGTACTTTATTAATATCATTTTCAAAAAACCTTGAATTTGCAACGACTGTATCATGCGTTAATGATTTTACTCGTGTTCTTGAATTTAGGGATGAACCTGGTTCATTAAATGCAATGTGACCATCGGGACCAATTCCGCCTACAAATAGCTCAATACCTCCAACTGCTCTAATTTTTCTCTCATATTCTAAACATTCCAGATTAAGATCCTTTGCATTCCCATTTAGTATATTAATACTTTTTTTCTGTATATCAATATGATTAAAAAAATTGTTATGCATAAAGGAATGATAACTTTCCGGGTGCTCCTCGGGAATTCCTACATACTCATCCATATTAAAAGTGATTACATTCGCGAAAGAAACTTTCTCATTTTTATATAAATTTATTAACTCATTATACATTCCTAACGGTGATGAACCTGTTGGTAAGCCTAGTATGTAAGGTTTTTCTTTCGTCGGAGAAAACATATTTATTTCATCGGCAACAAAATTTGCAGCCCATTTAGAAACTTTTTCATAATCCTTCTGAATAATAAGTCGCATAAAATCCTAACTGTTTTTTGATAATAGATTTTTGAAATAATTATTGATGATATAACAATAACTCTAGAATTATAGGCCTTCCATTGCAAACACAGATTGGTAAATATCCGAATGAGTTGCTCATAAAAGGCCGGATGTTGAGGCATAGATTCATATAATTACGGCATGAATAAAAACAAGAATATCGAGATAATGCAGTTGATTCATAATTTCAATTTATTCTTCTATTAGTTTTAAGATTGATTCTAGCACGATAATTTTTAATTGTCCGTAACTTATTCTCGCCTCTTCAATATTGTTGAGTTCACATGGTGATAGTATTAGTTTCTTATTTGGATTCTCATTTTTATGATTAAGCTTAGTTATTGCAAGTTCTGCAATTCTTGATAGGTTATATGAAAGAGGTTTTATTTCAATTAAAATTGGCGATAACATTATGATGGGGAGCAATTTTGTATGGTTCGCAGCCCAAACTTTAAGTTGAAATAAAATGACATCTAAATCTGCGGCATCTCTAGTTTTAAAAAACCTTTCAACATTCCTTGAGAATTCCCTTCCAACTTTAGAATCCGATATTGCAGCATCCATCATACGAGTGTTAGGGCTTACTTGTCCGAAGGAAATTCCCTTTTTCTTGCCATCTATCAATCTACCATATTCCTCTAATGGTTTAACCGCATCTACTAAAATTTTCAGAGATTCAATTGACTGATTATTTGATAATCTTCTAAGCATCTTACTTTGGAATGTTCTATGGGTTAATCCGTGTTCTTCTAATAAAAAACTGATAAAGTCCAACCTCTCGTACATAAAATCTATAGAACTAACTTCTGATGGAGACCAAAATTTTTCAGCAATCGATGCAGTTCTTGGCCAAATTCGAGAATCAATATTTTCTGGGGTTACCAACTCTGACCACATAGGTGCTTCACCCCCTAGAACAAAGGCTGATTCTTCACTATTCAATTCCAAAGCAGGATCCAGCGGATCATTATTATAGTGGGAATCAGTGCTGTACATCAGATCGAGATAATAGTCATTAGACAAAATCGTCATGAATCCTTTTTCAATAGATTGCCTATAAATTTCTTTATTCCTCCAAGCTTGAATTACAACGCTACGGTCCATTTTATCATCCAGTATCTCATCCCATCCAATCATAATCTTATCATTAGCCATAATCATTTTATGTATCTTATTTATAAAATGTATTTGCAGATTATGATTAGAATCCATTCCTTTTGCTAATTTATATTCTCTTATATCATCATTACTATCCCATTCCTTGCCTGTGTTTTCATCACCACCAATATGAAAATATTTATCAGGAAATAGATTTGTCATTTCATCAAGAAACTTTTCAAAAAATTTGTATGTTGAATCATTCGAAGGATCAAATGTGGAATTAAAGACACCCCATTTATCTTGAGCCAAATATGGTTCTCTGCTACTGCCTATTTCTGGAAAAACATGCAGCCAACTTGTGGCATGCGCTGGAATATCGAACTCTGGAATAATTCTGATCCCGCGTAAATCAGCATAACTAATAAGATCTTTGATTTGTGCTTTCGAATAATAATTTCCATCCAGATTATTGGAATGGAGTTCTGGAAAAATATCGGATTCAACTCTAAAACCTTGATCATCGGATAGATGCAAATGCAAAATATTTAATTTAACAGCAGACATACCATCTATATTTCTTTTTAAAATATCTATCGGCATAAAATGACGAGCAGCATCGATCATCAATCCACGCCAGGCAAATCGTGGACTATCTGTTATTTCAATTACTGGCAAAACATATTGGTTGTCTTTTACAGAAAGAAGTTGATTTAATGTTTCTAAGCCATTGATAATACCAAGGTCACTCTCAGCTTTGAGCAAAATTGAATTATTGGTTATTTTGAGAAAATAAGAATCATCATTTGATACATCTAGCTTTGGGGAATTATTGAATTCTATTTTTATTTTTGAATCACCATCTTCACGTAAATATGGATTCTTCAAAAAAATCCCAGTTCTATTTGATATTCTTTGTAAAATCCGATTGGCGCCCCAATCCACACGTGTTGATCTTCGATTAGATGCAATCGAAAAGCTAGAATCGACTTTAAATAGACCTTTTCCAATCTCCATTTTCTTAGGCCAGGGCATTAAATTCAGTTTAATTTCCCCTGCAACAAGAAGATTCGTAAATAATATTATTATTAAAATTATTCTCATTTAACCACCAACTATTTTAGTAAACTCATTTTTTTTGAACTAAGATTAGTACCAGCACGCAGTTGATAAATATACACTCCACTGGGAAGCAATGAAGCATCAAATTTTACGGTGTGGTGACCTGATGATTGAGTACTATTCACCAATGTCTCTACAGTTTCCCCCAAGATATTATAGACTTTTAATGTCACATAAACCTGTTCAGATATTACTGAAGTGAATTGTGGAATTGTATATCCTATAGTAGTAATCGGATTAAATGGATTTGGATAGTTTTGTTTCAAATTAAATTCTTGCATCAAAAATGTGTCGTCATCATCACTAGAACTTATTGAACCTAATTGAAATTGATAAACCTCAGACCAATCACTATCACCAATTAAATTATTTGCTTTTATTTTCCAATAATATATTTTCCCTGGGTCAAGATTAGATCCAATAAATTCATTTAGAGAGATTCCAGATTCATTTAATACAACGTTTTGCAATGATTCATCACTCGCTACAACCAGTTCATAACTAGTTGCCCATTCATCTGAGATCCATTCAAACATGATAGGTCCCTCTGTGAATTCGCTACCATTAATTGGACTGAGTAATTTAGGTTTCACAGGAACGTTTTTAGCTTTTCCGAGCAAATGCTTTCCAACAATTGATAGCAGAGGACTTGAACCACTGACATAATCGTGACCTATCTTCCAAATAATTGTGCCTCCAATACTAGAACTATGTACATATTCGCATTTAAGTTTTATTGAAACAGAATCATCATACGTTACGAATTTAGTTTTATTTTCATCTTGCAAATAGGGCACTTTGCTAACTTCGTCAAATATATAGTTATATCCATTTGTTTTCAGATTATTCGCTTTTACGTAAGAGATTGATGAAGCACCGGTATGTGGCTTAAAAGGATCTGATGCATTAAAAGAATAACCATAAAAGGCCATTCCCATCAACAGCTTTTCTAAAGGAACACCTTTATTTCGATAATATTTTATGCTCTCGTGAATCCCACCCCACTGACGAGGATGTTTATATAATGGAGAATTATAACCAGCCACTGATTCCCATGGGCCGGAAAAATCATATGTCATAATACCAAACCAATTTAAATAATTCTTAAGGTTGGTAATATCGTATCCATTTCCCCAGTCTGAGGAAGGCAATGCAGTGCTTACAATTTCAAGATCGTTTTCATCAAAAGCTTCTCTAAGTTCCTTAACAAGGCTTACGAAATTTTCTCGATCAGCTTCTTTCGGATATTCCCAATCTAAATCAACTCCGTCATAACCATGATCCTTACAAAACTTTACTATGTTATCAATAAATTTAGATCGAATGACTGAATCTGCGGCCATTGGAGGAAACCCGTCAGAATTACCCCATCCACCAATTGCTGTTATTATTTTCACACCGTTCGCTTTTGCTTCTGTAACTAATTCGGGGTAAAAATACCAAGAATCCGTTTTGATTTCACCTTCTGCTGTTGGATAAATAAATGCATGAGCAATATGTGTTAAGTTTTCATAATCTATTACATTATGTGGATAGGAAGAATTGGAAGCATAAAAATAACCGACAACTTTTTGAGCCATTAGTGCTTGACCAATCGAAAAAACTATTACCAGAATAGTGGCAAATCTTATTAACATTTATAATCCTAATTTCATTTGAGTAATTAAGCATTTAATTCTTAGCGGAGAAGAATCATTTTTTTAGAACTTATCATAGATCCATATCTCAGATAATATACATAAATTCCGCTTGAAATTTTAGTTGCATCGAACATGACTTTATATTCACCAGCACGTTGCTGTTCATCAATTAATGTGGTTACTTTTTGGCCTAAGATATTAAAAACAGTGAGTGAAACTTGAAGTCCCTTGGCATGGCTCGTGACCGCCTGTGGTATACTGTATTCAATACTTGTGACGGGATTGAACGGATTTGGGTAATTTTGGTAAAGCTTGAATCCACTGATATTCTCATTCTCATCAAAGCCTGTTATTGTTATAGAAACCTCATTTGAAGGCTGACTTTCATTCTTCCCATAATCAAAGGCCGTTACCGCAAAATAAGTTGATTCAATAAGTGGTTCATTAAATGTAATTTCTACGGATGTACCCGATAAAATCTGAAATTTAAGAGTATTTCTGATATCACCAATATCCACAGGAGAGTTTTTATCAAAGTATAGAGTATAATATTTCACGGTATCAAGTTGTGAATTCAGTGCTGGTTCTTCCCACAAAAAAGTATACGTTAATGAATCGACAGTCGATATCTCAAGATTTCTAGGAGCATTTGTGGAAACGCTGTCTTTCCATGGCATAGATGGGATATGAGCAGGATATCTATATTGATGTTGCTGAAGTGAATCGCTCAACCCTTTATAATTGCGGACAATATAATCTGATCTAAAATAGCTTTGCCCATTATTTCCAAAATACCTGGAAGTATCAACTTGAAACATAATTTCTTCAGTTGGCCAATTTTCTTCACTCATTTTATATATTGCCGATGCCAAATAAATATGCCTGCCAGATTCAGATTCTGTTCCAACATTTTCTGGCCACCATTGGGCTGTTCTCACATAATAAGGTACACCCTTAAATTGCCAATAAGTTTGCGGTGCGAGATAATCATGTATTTTCATGTCGATCCAAGCTTTCGAATCTTGAAATAATTCGTCATACGATGACCAACCATTTGCCCCTGGAATATCTTTGTAAATACCAATAGGTGCACTGCCGACCTTCATCCAAGGTTTAATTGCTTGTATACTATCATAAATTTCAGCAACAAACCTATTGATATTTTCTCTTCTCCAGTCATCTTTCGCCATACCATTACCATGAAGTGAATATGATTCAGAATCATCAAAATCTGCTCCGGGATACCGAATATAGTCAAAGTGAATTGCATCAATATCATACCCTCTTATCATTTCCAGTGCTACATTTACAAGGTATGTGTTAGTTTCAGGATACCCAGGATCCATGTAATAACCTTCATTTCCATAAAGTTTACATAATTCTTTATGCGTGTGCAAGAGATGTTTCGGAGTGGTTACCGGGGGTATAGAGGCCCCATATGCTTTATATACAACCCACCATGCATGTAATTCCATTCCACGCTTATGGGCTTCTTCTATCACAAATTCTAATGGATCATAGCCTGGATCTGCTCCAAGTTGTCCTGTTAAACTCACAGCCCAAGGTTCAACAACTGAAGGATACATTAAGTCTCCTCTAGTTCGTACTTGGAAATATATTGTGTTGATGTTAGCTTTCGCTAATCCATCAAGATGTGCTCTTAATGCATTCTTCTGGGGCTCTGCCCCTCTAATAGATTTTGGCCAATCGAGACCCCAAGCTGTTGTTAACCATACAGCTCGAACCTCTTCTTTTGGTTGCGCATATAGAAAAGATTGAAATACTAATACAAAAATTACTATGATGTAATACTTAAGCACAAGAAACCGTGAGATTTTCATTTTATTTTATTTTCCTAAATAGTAGATAGAAAAAGGGATGACCCAATTTTAATACAAAGACATAATTAGTCAGGTCATCCCTTATGGAGGTACAAATTATTTACTTATTTAAAGTTTAGGTCAAATTACCAAATCGTGATTCCTATGGTATAAAACGTCTGGAATCCAAAAACGCTAAAAATGCTATTATTCAAAAGTTGGCTACTGATTTTAATCTTACACCTATCATTGCTGAAGCCTACTATTCTCAAGTATCTCACTACTTCCAAGAACATTCTAATGTAAAACTTTCTAGTGGAGAAATATCCTACGAAGGAGTCTCAGCAGAAGAACCAGCGGGCAAACACATTAGACTTACTCGGAAAGTTACTCTCAAGCTCAAACTTATGGACATCAATACTGACTTCGAAGTCCTTGCTAACTTTGGACTTGCTGGACTTAGACGCCATCGTCTCGAAAGAATTACTCGACAAGCTTACGATCAAAATGCTCTACTTAGCTATGAAGATATTTCTATGATTCTTACTACTTCTCCAGCCACTATTAAACGAGATGTGGCTCTACTGAAAAAAGAAGGAAAGTTCATCATGACGCGTGGGGCTAAACTGGATATGGGTCCCGGTATTTCTCACAAAACCTCTATCATTGAACTCTACTTCAAAGGTTACACTTTTACTGAAATCGAGACTAAGACTAATCACTCCGAGCTTTCTGTCAAAAGATATCTTGCTGACTTTATTCAAATCGCGTCTCTCTTAAAACAGAAGTTTACTCTTAACCAAATTAGACTTATTGCTCAAAAATCTGATAGACTTGTTCGAGAGTATGCTCAACTCTATCAATACTACTCTGAGATAAACAACGAGAGACTCATTGACCTTATTACTCCTAAAACTCCAGATAGCAAGGCTAAAAAAAAACAAAGCATTCCTTCTCGCAGAGGAGGTCAAGATTATGAGTAAACCTTTAACCAAAGCTCA
>CBDUTO010000112.1:0-14079 GCA_965370315.1 uncultured Melioribacteraceae bacterium | reverse complement strand
GATTACTAATAATTGGAGCACTCAGCTTGGATTCAATTTTGAATATTCAGAACATTGGATGTTTAGAGGAGAGTACGGTTATAGAGAAGGGCAGAAGTTCTTCATGACAGGATTACAATATAGATTTGGTTTTTAATTCTTAAAGACATTTTATTTAAAATAAATGGTTCAATTCTTCTGCTATTTTTTCACATTAGCAGAAGAAAATCCCAAAGTAATATAAACAACATTACTAGGAAGAATATCTATTACACTTTTTTTTTGTTGAATCTCTGTCATTCTCTTGGTCAATTCGATCCTGGATTATTAATTTATACCAAAAAAATGTAATAACTGACATTACAAAAAAGATCAATTTTCTAAGAAATTTCGTATATTTCATAGATATTTAAAAAAGTGGTATTCAAATTGAAAAAAGAAAAAATAATTGTAACATCTGCTTTGCCATACGCAAATGGAAATATCCATTTAGGGCATTTGAGTGGTGCATATTTACCAGCAGATATATTTGTTAGATACAACCGTTTAATCAATTCGGATATAATTTATGTTTGTGGTTCCGACGAACACGGGGTTCCAATTACTATTACTGCCGATAAAGAGAAAGTTACTCCACAAGATATAATTAATCGCTTTCATGAAAGTAACAAAGCTGCATTTGAAAAATTTGGAATAAGTTTCGATATTTATTCTCGCACAAGCATTCCTACACATCACAAAACTGCACAAGAATTTTTTAAAAGTTATCACGAACAAGGTATTTTATCTGAGAAAAAATCACTCCAATTTTATGATGAAAAAGCTGGAATGTTTTTGCCAGATAGGTATGTTGAGGGAACTTGCCCAAAATGTGGATTTGAAGAAGCACGAAGTGACGAGTGTGAACGATGCGGTGATTTATATGACCCGAGTGAACTTGTAAATCCTAAAAGCAAAGTTTCAGGTGGTACTCCTGAACTTAAAGAAACTTCCCATTGGTATTTCCCGCTTGGTAAATATCAAAAACAACTTGAAGAGTACATTGATGAAGCTAATAAAGAATTCGGTTGGAAAAATAATGTGTTGCAGTATTGCAAAGGTTGGTTTAAAGATGGATTGAAAGATAGAGCTGTTACCCGCGATTTAGATTGGGGAGTTAAAGTTCCACTTGATTCATCCGAAGGAAAAGTTCTTTATGTTTGGTTTGAAGCGGTGCTTGGATATATTTCTGCAACAAAGGAATTATTTAAGAACAAAGAAAATTCAGATGGATGGAAGGAATATTGGCAAGGTGAAAACACTCGTTACATAGCCTTTATTGGAAAGGATAATATTGTATTCCACACAATAATATTTCCTGCAATGTTAATGGCTTGGAATGAAGCAAATGATGAAAAATATATTTTGCCAGAAAATGTTCCTGCAAATGAATTCCTAAATTTTGAAGGGAAGAAGTTCTCAAAATCTAGGGGATGGGGAATTGATGCGAACGAGTTTTTAGATATATTTCCAACAGATTCATTGCGTTACACTCTTGCATCCAATGCTCCAGAAAATAAGGATACAGATTTTCAATGGAAAGAATTCCAGTCAAAAAATAATTCTGAGTTGGCAGATATACTTGGCAACTTTATTAATAGAACCTTTATTTTTACGCAAAAGCATTTTGACGAAAAAGTTCCTGCAAGAGGGGGACTTGAAAAAATTGATGAAGATATGCTAGCACAACTTGCCAAAGCTCCAATGAAAATTGGAAAGTTGTTAGAGCAATATAAAGTTAAAGATGCAGTCTTCGAAATGATGGATCTTGCTCGATCAGGAAATAAGTATTTTAACGATTCTGAACCATGGGTAAGTGTTAAAGCAAATAAAAATAGAACCGCTACTACATTGAATATTTGCTTACAAACTATATCTACCTTGGCTGAAGTATTCTCGCCAGTTATTCCTTTTTCTTCTGAGAAGATATTTAAAATGTTGAATATTGAAGTTGGTGATTGGAATGAAAGTGGAAAAAGAGAATTTGAAATTGGTCACCAGCTAAATAGTTCCGAAATACTTTTTCCTAAAATTGAAGACAAAACAATTGAAGTTGAAGTTTTGAAATGGAGTAATCCAGCAAGCTTAGAAGATGAAGTGGAAGAAAAGAAAGTTCCAGAAATAACTTTTGATGACTTTATGAAAGTAGATCTAAAAGTTGCTGAAATAATCTCTGCAGAAAAAGTTAAGAAGAGTAAAAAGCTATTGAAAATCCAAGTAAAAATTGGAAAGACTGAACGACAAGTTGTTGCTGGTATTGCACAAAGTTACGAACCAGAAAACCTTATCGGAAAGAAAGTTGTAATGGTTGCAAACTTAAAACCAGCAAAACTTTTTGGAATTGAATCTCAAGGGATGATACTTGCAATTGAAGATGAATCTGGCAAACTAAATGTTGTTGAAGTTGACAGTTCTCTTAATTCTGGATTAAAAGTTAGATAGGGATGAGTATTAATAAACCAGCTCCAAGAAATAGAACAATCCAAATTACAAATGAGGATTCAGCAACTTTTGGCAAAAGAACTATTAATTTAACAAATAATATTACTTTAGATAATTTGATAAATAAAACAATTAATCAAGATTTATTTAAAGCAATTGAATTCTTGCCAGATAGCTTTATTGATTTGCTCTTTATTGACCCTCCATATAATATGAATAAAAAATTTGGAGCCTCAAAGTTTAAAGAAAGCTCTGTTGAGAAATATACTGAATGGCTCGATAACTTAATCTCTAAGTTAGATAGATGTTTGAAGCCAACATCATCAATTTATATTTGTGGTGACTGGAAATCTTCAACATCCATACACCAAGTAATGGAAAAATATTTTATTGTAAGAAATAGGATTACTTGGGAACGTGAAAAAGGTCGTGGAGCTAAGACCAATTGGAAAATGAATTCTGAAGATATTTGGTTTGGAACAAAATCGGGTAACTATGTTTATAACCTAGATGATGTTAAATTAAAAAGAAGAGTTGTTGCGCCGTACAGAACTAAAAATGGAAAACCGAAAGACTGGGATGAAACTGAAGATGGACAGTTCCGTTTAACATATCCATCAAATTTGTGGAATGACATATCAGTCCCATTTTGGTCAATGCCAGAGAATACTGAACATCCAACACAGAAGCCAGAAAAGTTATTAGCAAAATTAATTTTAGCTAGTAGTAAAGTTGGCGATATTGTTTTTGATCCATTTTTAGGCTCAGGTACAACATCAGTTGTGGCAAAAAAGTTAGATAGAAAATTCATTGGAATTGAGATGGATAAAAACTTTGCTGTTATTGCTGAAAAAAGATTAGAAATGGCTGAAGAAAATAATACTATCCAAGGTTTTCATAATGGAGTTTTTTGGGAAAGAAACAGCTCTAATTTGCAAAAATAAGTAGTAATTATGAACCTTGATTTTAAAAGCTACAATAAGTAAAATAAAAGTTTGAATTAATAAAATAACGGAGAAAATAAACTAATGCGAGTAGAATTAAAATTATTTATTGTTGCATCAATGCTTATGTTTTTAACATCAACTATTTTGAGTCAAAATTCTAAAAATGCTGTTGCAGAATTTGATGGTCATGAAATTACAATGGGTGAATTTGAGAAAGCATATGCAAAGAATGTTGGTGGTCCAGAAATGGCAGCAAAAGATTCACTACAAGAGTATAAAAATTTCTTGAATTTATATGTTACTTACAAAATGAAACTAAGAGATGCATTTGTTAGTGATTATAAAAATAATGAAGAACTAATTAACGAGCTAAATGAGTATAAAGAGAAAGTTGGAATATCATATATTGAGGAGAAACAAATTGTTGTTCCGGGAATTAAAAGATTCTATGACCAGCGTAGTGAAGAAGTTAGAGTAAGCCATGTAATGCTTAAAAAGGGAGCTAATTCGGTAGAGAATTTAGTAAAAATTGAAGCAATTCTTGATAGCATTAAAAACGGGGCATCTTTTGAAGATATGGTTGTGAAATATTCTCAAGATAATTTCTCGAAAACTTCTGGTGGTGATATTTATTGGTTTACTGCTGGTCAAATTGTTCCTGCATTTGAAGATGCAGCATACAAAACCCCAGTTGGTGAAATATACCCAAAAATAGTTGAGACAAAATTTGGATATCACATTCTAAAAATTATAGATAGAGCCAAGAGACGTTATAAGTTAAATGCTAAGCATATTCTCGTTAAAATTGAGCAAGAAACACGATCAAATATGGTTGATGCTCTACCTGGTGAAAAACCATTAGCAAAGGCTAAAAGAATAAGAGAAGAGATTATTAATGGTGCAAATTTTGATTCACTTGCTAGAAAATATTCTGACGATCCTGGTTCAGCTGCAAAGGGTGGGGATTTAGGTTTTTTTGAAAGACGTCAAATGAGAAAACCATTTGATGAGGCTGTTTTTAAATTAGAAATTGGTGGTATTTCAGAAGTTGTTAAAACTCGTTCTGGATTTCATATTATTAAGCTTGTTGAGGAGATGGAATATCCAACATATGATGAAGAACTAGAAAAAATTAGAGAAATGTATAAGAAATCAAGATATGACTATGATTACGATAGATATGTTGAGGGCTTAAAAAATGAATTTCAGTACAAACTAAATGATGATGTTATTGGTAATATTTCTTCTGATGAGAGTGGAATAAATCTAACTCCAGAATATACAAATGACCAGTCGTACATTGGAAATAAAGATGAAGTTATAATTACTTTAACCGATACATCTTATAGCGTAGTGAATCTATTTTCATATTTAGAAACTCAAGCTAAGTACAATAATAAGGAATTAAAAAAGTCCCTATTAGAAAGTGGTGTTAAAGATTACAGTAAGAGCATTTTGCTATCGAAGAAGGCTTTAGAACTTGAAAACAGTGACAAAGAATTTGCTAGTTTAATGAATGATTATCAGAATGGTATTTATATTTTCAAGCTTCAAGAAGATGAAATCTGGAATAGAGTTAAAATTGACTCAACTAAATTAAGAGAAAATTACAATAACTCTAAAAATAATTTTGTTGTTAAAGCAAAAGTGAATTTTAGTGAAATTTACACCAAAGATGCAAAGATCATTAATAAGTATTATCAAATGTTAGTGAGTGGAAATAATTTTGATTCGCTTGCAAATGTTTATACTGAAAGAAATAGCTTCAAAGCAAAATCTGGTTTACATGGTATGAAAGATGTGTATGATAGTGACCTTTCTAAAAAAGCTAATTTACTAAGTAATGATGGCGATTTCTCAAAACCATTTGAAGCTGATGGTGGCTGGGCAATTGTTAAACTTAATCGTAAAATTGCAGAACGAATCAAAACTTTTGAAGAAGCATTACCTGAACTTTCAAGTTCTTTTCAAGAGAGTGAAAGTAAGCGACTCGAAAATAAATATACAAATGGTCTTAAAACATTTTATCAACCAGAATATGATTATGATGAACTAGAGAATGCTTTTAAATCAGTGCAAAAATAAATTAGTTGTTTTTGGTCTAATCTCACTGCTCTTAATAAGTTGTAGTGAGAAGAAGGAAGGGAACTACATTGTGCGAGTAGGCGATTCTTTTCTTACTGAATCAATGATTGATAATGCTATTGGTGACAATAAAGAGAACAAAGTTTTTCGTGAAGAGTTAATTAGAAAATGGATTGAGAAAAAATTATTATATTTATCTGCTGTTGATAAAGGTATTATAAAAGGCGAAAAATATTTAGAACTTGTTGATTACGCAAAAGTAGAAATTGCAAATGCTATTGTAATCAGATCATTAATTGAAAAGAATAGTATTAATGTTTCTACTAAAGAATTGGAGAAATATTATGTTGAGAATATTTCAGAATTTAAGCTCTATGCTGCGAGACTTAGCTATAGTCAAATAAGTTTTAGTGATAAAAATGTTGCAAGAAAATTTAGACGAAAATTAGTTTCAGAAGATTGGGGAAAGACAGTAGAAGAGTTCTCAAGTAGTGATGCTCTTCTTTTCTCAGCACAAAATAGTTTTGAATATCTCTATAATATTCTTCCAATGAGTATTAGGATTGAATTGAATAGATTAGAAGAAAATGGTGTTAGTGGAGTAATCGAATCATCACAAGGTGTTTTTACAATTTTGCAACTGACCAAATTTTATAAAAAAAGTGATGTGCCAGAGTTTAATGAGATAGAGATAGAAATTAAAGAAAAGTACATTGCAAAAAAAAGAAAAGAAATTTACAATAATTATATAAAGCAACTTTATGAAGAATATGGTTCTGAAATTGAGAGGTAAGAGTATATGAAAAAAATATTATTCCTTTTTGTACTAATGCTAAATGTAGCATTTGCACAAGAGGTATTAGATGAAATTGTTGCAGTTGTCGACAATGAAATAATTCTCAAATCAGAATTTGATTTAAGATTAAATATTGAAGCATCGCAAAAGAAATTTGATCCGGCTGACCCTGCAAGTAAACGTAGAGTCTTGGATGGAATGATAGCTGAAAAATTGCTTTATGCACAAGCCGAGTTAGATACAATTGAAGTTACTGATGAACAAATAACTCAGCAATTAGATTATCAGATGAATTACTTCATCCAACAGTATGGCTCTAAAGAGAGAGTTGAAGAGACTTACGGAATGTCTATTGAACAAATTAAAAGAGAATTTCGTGAAGAGACTAAAAAAAATCTTATGGCTCAAGAAGTACAACGTCAGAAGTTTGGAGAGATTGAAGTTACCCGTAGAGAAGTTTTTGAGTTTTACGATTCTTATAAAGATTCTCTTGGTTTAATTCCTGAAAAATTTACACTTGGACATATTTTCATTAATCCTAAAAATAGTTTAAGTGTAAAAGATAATGCCAGAAAATTAGCCGAATCGCTTTTAGATTCACTTAGGCATGGAGTTGATTTTGCTCAATTAGCAACAAAGTATTCTGATGATCCAGGAAGTAAAGCGCAAGGTGGTGATCTTGGAAGTGTCCAACGTGGTGTCTTTTATCCAGAATTTGAGTCCGCTGCTTTTGCTTTGAAGGAAAATGAAATATCTGGTGTGGTTGAGTCTCCTGTTGGATTTCATATTATTCAGTTACTTGAAAGGAAGGGGAATCAAATCCATTCCAGACATATTTTGATAATGATTAAGAGTGATGATGAATCTGATCTAAGAGCAATTGAATTATTAACAGATATTAAAGATAGTCTCAGAAAAGAATTAGATACTTTTGAAAATTATGCAATTAGGCATAGTGATGATAAAGAGACTTCAAAATTTGGTGGCAAATTAGGAACAATGGAAACTGGGCAGTTAGACAAACAATTGTTATCTACTGTATATACCATGTCAGTTGGTGAGATTTCTCCACCAAAAAAACTAAATACAGATCCAAAAAATTATGGATATCATATTGTAAAACTATATAGCCGAATTCCAGAACACGTTGCTAATATTGATGATGATTTCGATGATATTGAGCGACTAGCTCAATACAGAAAACGTGAACAACTATATAAAGATTGGGTTGAAGAATTAAAATCGCATATCTATTGGGAAATTAAAATTTAGGTGAAATTTGAGTTTAAGTGATAAGAATATTGATGATGTTCAATTAGTTGAAAAACTAAGTACTACAGTAAAAAGTATTAAAAGTGAAATTCATAAAGTAATTGTTGGTCAAGATGAAATAATTGACAACTTATTGGTTTCACTTTTTGCTGGTGGTCATACACTTTTAGTGGGTGTTCCTGGATTAGCAAAAACATTACTAATAAAAACAATAGCAGACGTTTTGGATTTGGATTTTAGTAGAATTCAGTTTACTCCAGATTTAATGCCAGGCGATATTACCGGCACAGAAATTATTGAAGAAGATCAGATTACAAAGAAAAGGGAATTCAAATTTATTCGCGGCCCAATATTTTCTAATATTGTTTTAGCTGATGAGATTAATAGAACTCCACCTAAGACACAAGCAGCTTTGCTAGAGGCTATGCAAGAGCACAATGTAACTGCTATGGGAAATACTTATAAATTGGATGAACCATTTTTTGTGCTTGCTACGCAAAATCCAATTGAACAAGAGGGAACTTACCCTCTACCCGAAGCACAATTAGATAGGTTTATGTTTAATCTTTGGTTAGAGTACCCAACTTATAGTGAAGAGGTTGAAGTAGTTAAGAGAACAACCAGTGATGTTGTTCATGAATTAAAAAAAATTGTATCTAAGGCGGAACTTTGTGAATTTCAAAAACTTGTAAAGAGAGTTCCTGTTGCAGATAATGTTATTGAATATGCAATTAAAAAAGTAATTGAAACAAGGCCAACGGAGACAAAAAATATTCAACTTAAAGAATGGATTAGTTGGGGTGCTGGTCCAAGAGCGTCACAATATTTGATAATAGCTGCTAAGACAAAAGCTATAATGGATGGACGTTACACGCCAAGTATTGATGATGTTAAGGCCTCTTTAATTCCAGTTTTACGTCATAGAATTATTCCGAACTTCAATGCCGAAGCTGATGGAATTACCTCTTTGGATATAATTAATAACTTGATGACAGATTAAATACTGATGAATTACTCGCATAATAAGCATTTACTTATAAGTCTCCTTATATCAATTACCCTCTTCTTTTCTTGTTCAAATGAAACTGAGAAAAATGAAGTAGAAATTAGGAAGCCAAATGCATATGGTTTCTATACTGACTCGTTGAAAGTCTTTGAGGGTATTGTAAAAAAGAATGAAACGTTAACTGATATTTTATTACCTCACAATATTTCTTATAAGAGAATTTCAGAGATTGCCTCAATTGCAAAAGAAAGATTTAATGTTCGTAAAATCAATAGTGGAAAAAAATATAGAATATACTCTCAAATAGATTCGGTTGAAACGGTTCACTATTTTGTTTACGAAAGTAATCCAATAAATTTTGCTATTATTAATTTTACCGATTCAATTATAACAGTTATGACTGGTGAAAAAGAGATTGAGTTACGTGAGAGAGAAGCTATAGGAGTTATTACAAACTCACTTTACCAGACCCTTAAAAATCAAAAAATTAGTGATCTCTTAGCACTTAAAATGGCTGAAGTTTATGCTTGGCAAATAGATTTTTACCGTGTGCAAGATGGTGATAATTTTAAAGTTATATTTGACGAAAAATTTATTGATGGTGAGTTTGTTGGAGTTGGAGAGATAAAATCTGCATATTTCCAACATCGAAAAAATGATTTCTATGCTTTCTATTTTGAGCAAAATGGAAACGGCGAGTATTTTGATGAAGAAGGGAATAGTCTTCGAAAAGCATTTTTGAAATCACCACTTAAATTTGGACGTATGTCATCTAGCTATAGCAAGCGTCGCTTTCATCCAGTGTTACATAGGTTTAAATCACATTTAGGAACAGACTATGCCGCACCAACTGGAACTCCTATTCATGCAACTGGAGACGGTATTGTAATTGAAGCAAAGTACAAACGTAATAATGGAAATTATGTTAAGATTAGACATAATGGAACATTTATGACTCAGTATTTACACATGTCAAAAATTGCAAAAGGAATAAGATCTGGTGTTGCTGTTAAACAAGATCAGGTGATTGGCTATGTTGGAATGACTGGTCTAGCAACTGGCCCGCATGTTTGTTACAGGTTCTGGAAAAATGGAGAGCAAGTAAATCATAGGACGCAGAAGGTGAAATCATCTAATCCAATTACAAAGAAAAACCTAAATGAATATACTGTTTATATCGATTCTGTAAAGAGTATTCTTGATTCCATAGTTTTTGTTCAGCAAATTGATCAGTTTCTTCAATGAATTAAATGATTATATTTAAAAATAGTTTTCTAAATTATATCCCATTCATATTAAAAATTTGATAAGTCATTGAAAAAAAACGAAGAAAATAGTTTGCATCAGGTTCAAAAAGAATTAATGATTGCTCCTTTGCAACTATTAGCAGCATTGCTAATAGTTGCTGGTACTTTTGCATTGATGTTTGAAATAAAATATTTTGCTGATTTTTCTGTTGAGATTTATCTTGGTAGATTAATTGCAACGTTAGTTGGTTTTATCGTGCTGTTTCTAACATATTTTGAGATTGGTAAAAAGCACCCTATCTTTCTTGTGCACATGTTACTACTAACAATTATTCTGTCATTTACTTCAATAATTCTTAAAGTTCCTGAATCGATTTTTATTAATTCTCAATTGTTGTCCCTTCTAATTTTCACTTCTGCGTTATTTTTAAGTTGGGATATTAAAAATCAAATTATTGTTGCAATTTACTACAATGTGCTATTTGCAACTTCAATTTTGTTAAATAATGCAATTATTTATTTCCTTCCAAACTTTTTTGCCGCATTTATTTTTGTAGTATTTGTCAGTCTTCTTAGTATTGTAGCAGCAGCAATCAATTATAGATTGCGTAGTGAAGCAGTTAGTAAATCTATTGAAGCCCAAAACTATTTGGAAAATGCAATGGAAGGAATTTTTAAGATAACTGTAAAAGGTGATTTCCTAGCTATAAATCCTGCAATGGCTAGCATTTTAAATTTTACTTCTAAAGAGAAACTAATTTCAAATGTTAAATTTGAGGAGTTATTTTCTGATAGAAGTGTTTACACAGAATTTATGTCTGCATTATTAAATAGTAAAACTGTTCATAATTTTGAAGCATTGTTTAAAAACTATTTCAAGGAAGATCTATTTGTAATACTTAATGGGCGAACAATATACAATGAATTTGAAGAAATAATTTCGATTGAAGGGAGTCTTATAGATATTACTGAGAGGGTAGAAGCTCAACAAAAAATTAAAAAATATAATATTGAGTTAGAGAAATTAAATAAAAGCAAAGATAAATTTTTCTCAATTGTTGCACATGATTTAATGTCTCCTTTTACTTCTCTTCTTGGTTATTCTGAAATATTGCATAGTGAATCTGAGGACTTAACCAAGGATGAGATAAAAGAATTTTCTGGAGACATCCATAATGTTGCTGGCAAGGCGCATAACTTGTTGGAAAATCTTTTAAGCTGGTCAAGTATACAAACAAATCGAACACATTTTTATCCCCAAAAATTTGGAGTAAATTCTATTGTTGAAGATGTAATTATACTAAATAATGGGAATGCTAACAAAAAGGGAATTTCGCTCCATAATAATATCCCAGTTGATTTTTCTATGGTTGCAGATATAAATATGATTAACACAGTCTTTAGAAATTTAGTCGCAAATTCTGTGAAATTTACAAATCAAGGTGGTAGTATTACTATCGGAATGAATGAAATGGAAGATTTAATAGAATTTTATGTTGAAGATACTGGTGTTGGAATGACAGAAGATGACCAACAGAAATTATTTAAAATTGATGTTCACCATTCAGAAATTGGAACCAATAAGGAAAAAGGAACTGGTCTGGGACTGATTCTTTGCGCTGAATTTGTTGAAAAACATAGTGGAACAATTAGTACTAAAAGTGAATTAGGTAAAGGTAGCAAATTTACTTTTACTGTTAGCAAAAACATTGAAGTTTAATAGATTATTTGTTTTATAAAAAATAAAATGTAAGTTTGTTCTCACAAATTTTGGCGCGTTCGTCTAGTGGTCTAGGACGCTGGCCTCTCACGCCGGTAACACGGGTTCGAACCCCGTACGCGCTACTACTTTTCAATTGTACATCATACCCCATTGTAATCATTATCCCTTTTTTAGTCTTTTCTCTGGATGAAAATGACTGTGGTTTGCCAATTAAAGAGCTCTCGTTAACTCCTGGTTTTATCCACCAAAATGATGAATCAGTTCTTTTGTATAGTGATGCATTAACTATTTCGTTTCAATATGGTTTTTGCTGACATCGTCAATAAGTTTGGATGGATCGACTATTGGGAACATCACTTTATTAAGGAGAGTTCCAGCTGTTTTTTCAAACCAAATTCCTCTTGTGGTTGATAGCGCAATTCCTACCATTGCAATAGTGAAGTAATCTGGGATCTTGAGAGTATTTCCTTCAATTAGAAAATCTTCTAAATTCTCAATTTTGAAAATGTAATCTGTTTTCAAGGTTGCATTAAATTTTGGATTGTTCTCAAATGCACACTTTAATTCTATACCAATTTTAGAAATTTTGTTCTTAATGTTGAATGCTGTAGCAACACTAAAATCTAATTTAACAGGAAATCCCTTTGGAGGTTCCTTCTCTGTAAGATCTGTTTGCGCAATGGAAAATTGTATAGTGTTTATTCTTGTTAGTTCAAACTGAAAAAGATATTCGATCTCATCTATTGTATGTTTCATTTTCATAATGAATACGTCCCAGTCATTAACCCTTCATTGCTCCAATCATAGTTTGGCTCTTCTTCTGGTTCCTTTATAAATATAGTTTTAGGTTTGTATGTTTTGTGGGTGGAAAATTGTGCAATGTCCAGCCCCTCTTCGAGTTCAATTTCTAAAATATTTTCTTCAAGCTTTGTTTCAATTAAAGCAATAGTCTTAATTGTGAAATTGTGTTTTCCGCTAAGCAATTTCGATATTTCTGATTCTTCTTTGCATAATAACTCAGCAAGTTGTTTTTGCTTCCACCCTCTACTCGATAGTATTTGGTGAAATTTGGCAGCGATAAGCATAGAAAGCTCAGTTTCTCTAGTGTCTTCTTTTTTTATTCTAGCTTTTATTTTATCTATTATTGAAACTTCCATTTATACCTCTACTGGAAAAGAAAATGATTTTAATTTATCTTTCTTTATTATATTAGTTTTAAATATATCATCGAGTTTTTGACTGATTTGTTTAATGTCTTTAAAAGATTCATCTATATTTGGATCATCCTCGTAAGAACTGGATAACTTGCTGCCACCGCCACCAAGGATAATGAGACTTCCAAACTTCAATGTACAGAAAACCCTTAGGTTGTCTGTTTCTTTTAGTGCGTATATATCTGGGGATGCTTTGAAATCAAAAAACGCCTCTTGTATTCCAGTTGTTTGTGCCATTCTGTCCAATCGTTGATAAATTTCGTTTACTGTGTCTTTATAATCGTCAAAATTAAAATTTAATAGTTCTTCAAATTCTGAATTATCTGAACCAACTTCTTGAATTGAGCATATGGATGCTTTTGGGCCACTTAAACCTTCTATCTCTACTATGTTAAAATATTTCTTCACTTATAAGTTAAGTTTTATTGTCTGAATTGTCAAGTGCATTGCCTTTACCCTATAAATTTGTTCTCTAACTTAATCATTTCCTTTGATATCAATTGCTTTTTTTATTTCCTTCAATCTTGCGTAGTTTGTAAAATCAACCTATCATCTTCTGTATATATTTCTACTATAATTCTTTTTGGGTGATCCGCCCTTTCTCCTTTTTGGTTATCTGTAATCTAATATTTACTTGTAGTTCTTTCCAAATAATCTATAAAGTTTTTCTTCAAATAATTGCTCAGCATTTTATCTAGTTGTTCTTTTTCGCTTTTACTTCCCCCATCTTATTGCATTTCCTGATTAATCTTGCACGGTTGTTAATATCCCATTGTCAAAATACATATACATATACATATCATGCAGTCGATACACCCATTGTTCAGAAACCCCTCTGCTTGTTCTTGTCCTATTAATATCTGATGGACGCCCTAAGCTTTCCCTCGCCATTTTATCGCTCATTCCAATCCAATATTTCTGACTAACAACATCCAAGCATTCTTGATTAGTCCAGTTATATTTTTTTTGCAATCTATGAGCTTTTTTGTTTTTCCAATTTTTGTATCCCTTATATACCTTGGTTGATTTATACTCAGTATTAGCAAGCGTTCTATTAACAAAAAGTAGTGTAACTCGTTTCTCTTTTTTACGCAATAGTTCTTTTGAAAATTCATCAAAATAATAAGTACCATATACTTGGATATATTTTAGACTATCTAATCTATCACTTAATACTTGGTAATTATATAGTTTATTCTGCCTGCTTTTTTTTATGCACAAGTAAAAGCTGTTTAGTGTCTTAATAATGTGTGTTTCTACTTGGTCAAAAGTAATGATTGCTGTGGAGTCTTGTCGGTAAGATTCTAGTTGGTATTTTATCTTCTGTTG
>CBDUTO010000111.1:0-14122 GCA_965370315.1 uncultured Melioribacteraceae bacterium | reverse complement strand
GCTAATTCTTTGACTATGTTTTTTACATTTTCTTTTTGCTTTTCTGTATCTTTACATTTGTAGGAAATAGAGTGTGTCATTGACGCCTTATATTTATTTGTCGTAAAATTAATATAAAACTCTATTTCCTCTTTTTTGCCCTTTTCATTTTAACCCGAAAAATATTTTCTAACTTTTATATAAATCATTGTTTTTTATAAATTTAAAGTTCACGCTGAATCGCTGGCTAATAGTTATAGCTCTTGAATAGGCAGTTTAAATGTCAAATTCCGAATCATCATTCTGAAGGTAAAGATAATCATCTATTTCAGAAGAAGAGACAATTATGAAGTTTCCTGGAACTAACTTAATTATCTCTTCCGCCTCTTCATATGACGAACAAGTGACTCTGTTTATATATTTTCCATCTTGCTCTTCAACTATATGGAAAAGTTTACTACTATCGAGCGAAGTCTTCTTTTTTCTATCCATTTAATTCCCCCCAGAATAAATGAATTGTTTATTAAAAGTGTACTTCTATTATGACGAATATTTTTCCTAAATGTTACACGAATAGAAAAATATTTTTGTAATTTATTATCAGCTAATGAAAAAACATGAGGTAACATTGAAACTATTATTTGCATCCTTACTATTACTTCTCTCCATACCTATTTTTTCTCAAGAGACTAAAGATGAAATACCTCATCAATTTGAAATCACTAAAAAAGTGGAAGCTTCCAGCGTTAAAAGCCAAGGTAGAACTAGTACTTGCTGGGCATTTGCAACAACTTCATTTATTGAAGCTGAGCTAATTAGACTAGGGAAAGGAGAACTTGATATTTCTGAAATGTATTTTATCCGAAAAGATTATCCAATAAAAGCACAAAAGTATATTAGATATCACGGACTTTCAAATTTTGGACCTGGTGGATTGGGGCATGATGCTTTAAATACAATTACTAAATATGGCATGCTTCCAGAATCTCTCTACGGAGGAAAATTAATAGATAGTACAAAATATAATCATTCTGAAATGCACGGTATTTTAGAATCGATGTTAAAAAGTGTTGTTGATCAAAAGAAAATTTCTACTCTTTGGAAACCAGCATTCAATTCCGTGCTAGATGTTTACTTAGGGGAACTTCCCATAGAGTTTACTTTTAATGGAGCAGAGTATACATCCAAAAGTTTTGCTGAGTTTTTAGAATTTAATCCTGATGACTATGTTGAGTTTACATCCTACTCACATATTCCCCAATATCAGCATACAAATTTAGAAATTCCAGATAACTGGTCGAATGCAAAATATTATAATATTCCAATAGATGAATTAATTGCTTTAATGGATAACTCGATTGATTTGGGATATTCACTTCTCTGGGATGGAGATGCTGGGAAAGACTACTTCCATAGAATTGGCTATGCTGTAATTCCAACTGATGATTGGGAAGAGAATGGAGATCCAGAAACTGAAAAAGAAATTACTCAAGAAATGCGACAAAATTAATTTGACTCATTTGTAACAACAGATGATCATCTTATGCACATAACTGGATTAGCAAAGAACCAGAATGGAACAAAATTCTACTACACAAAAAATTCTTGGGGTGATAAGGGTTTTGATGGTTATTGGTATATGTCAGAATCTTATGTAAGACTAATGTCTATCTCAATTACGGTTCATAAATATGTAATTCCAGAAGAGTTAAAGAAAAGATTAAATATTTTAAACTGAAAAAGCAATCTCAAATGAGATTGCTTTTTCTAAACTTATATGCTTTTGGAGACTTAAGCTTTTAAGCCATTTACAAATTTTGTAAGTGACGATTTTTTTCTAGCAGCTGTGTTTTTGTGCATTCTGCCTTTTGTAACTGATTTATCAATAAACGAAACAGCATCTTTAAGTACAACTTCTGCTGCAGCTTTTTCTGTTGCAGTATGAACTTTTTTAATTAACGTTTTCATCTTAGTTAGTGCTGCTTGATTTCTAACACGTCTTTTTTCGCTTTGTCTAATTCTCTTTTTCGCTGACTTATGATTAGCCATATTTCAATCCTATATCTAAATGATTATTTTTACAGTCTACAAATATACAATTATCAATTCTGTATGTCAAACAAATATAAAACATAGAAATTTCGCTCTTCAATTAGAAAATATTTTTAGTAGTGTTTTATATTCATTTTGTCTTTAGTTAACATAAATCTTAATTTTACGCATTAAATTAAAATGGGACTTATTCCTTTTATGGAAAACATTACTGGCATTGTTGATATTTATCTTTTTTATAGTGAAAGCAACGGATACTCTGTTTTTAAATTGGAGGATGGAACTAGTTGTGTTGGGAATCTACCTAAACTTAACGAGGGTGATAGAGTTGAACTCTCTGGTGGGTGGGTAGAGCATCCTAGATATGGTAAACAATTCAAAATTGAAAGTGCTAACATTTCATATCCAACCACAGATTTAGGAATTATAAAATACCTTGGTTCTGGAATGATTCATGGAATTGGACCTATTACAGCAAAACGAATTGTAAGCATGTTTGGGGAGCGGACTCTTGATGTTTTTGACAATAATATTTCTCGATTAATTGAAGTTGAAGGAATTGGGAAGAAAAAATTGGAAGCAATAAAAGAGGGTTGGACAGAACAAAAAAGCGTCAGAAATGTAATGCTCTTTCTGCAATCGAATGGAATTTCTTCAACCTACTCTTTGAAAATTTATAAAGAATATGGTGACGCTACGCCTGATTTAATTAAAAGTAACCCATATCGTTTAATTTCTGATATTTGGGGAATTGGTTTCAAAATTGCAGATGAAATTGGTAAAAGCCTTGGCTTTACTGGCGATGATCCATTTAGATTAAAAGCTGGAATTGTACACACTTTGCAACAAGCTGTTAAAGATGGACATACATTTCTTCCAAAAGACATTTTAATAAAAGAAGCATCTTATACCCTGCAAGCTGATGTGGGTTACTCGGATACACTTTTTGAAGACCTTGAAGAGAGTGGTGAAATATTTGTTAGTAATGGAAAAGTCTATATTTCAGATTTCTATCATGCAGAACGTGAAATTGAGAATTCAATAAATGCACTTCTTAAAATAAAGCCAGCCACACCGCCTAAATTGGATAAAATTCTATCTTCATTTGAGGAAAATTATTCCGATGAGCAACTTGACGCGATACGAACTTCGTATGCTGAAAAAATGTTAATAATTACTGGTGGCCCTGGAACAGGGAAAACAACAACTCTCAAAGGAATTATCCAGCTCTTCCAAACTTTTGATAAAAAGATTATGCTCGCTGCACCAACTGGACGCGCGGCAAAACGGATGACAGAAGTAATTGGATTAGAAGCAAAGACTATTCACAGACTTTTGGAATTTAATCCACAGGATAAAACATTTAATCAGGATGCAGATAATCCACTTGAAACAGATTTGCTAATTGTTGATGAAATTTCGATGATTGACACAATCCTTATGTATAATTTAATAGTGGCTATTAGTAACCACACAACCCTAATTCTTGTTGGTGACATTGACCAACTCCCCTCTGTTGGTGCCGGAAATGTTTTAAAGGATTTAATTGCGAGTGAGCAAATTCCAGTAATTGAATTAAAAACTATTTTCCGTCAGGCAAAGGATAGTGATATTATTATTAATGCTCACAGAATTAATAAAGGTGAAATGCCAGCCCTTAATTTTATAAAAGAGAGTGATTTTATTTTTCTTGATGAAAGTAGCAACACTAAAATTCCAGAGAAAATACTTCGTTTGTGTAGAGACGAACTTCCACGCAAATTTAATTTCAATCCAGTTGAAGATATTCAAATACTCTCCCCTATTTACAAAGGTGATGTTGGAGTTACAGTAATGAACAAACTATTCCAAAATGAACTTAATGAGTCTGCCACTGTATACTCGCAAGGGGATAAGGTTTTTAAAGCCAACGACAAAGTGATGCAGCTCCGCAATAACTATGATAAGAATGTGTTTAATGGCGATATAGGATTTGTAGTTGGAACAGATAACGAAAGTAAAATTATTTATATCTCATTTGAAGGAAGAATGGTCGATTACAAATTTGAGGAACTGGATGAAATCACTCTCGCCTATGCCGTTACTGTTCACAAAAGTCAGGGAAGCGAATTCCCTTGTATTATAATGCCTTTAACAACATCTCACTACATGATGCTCCAACGAAATTTGCTTTACACAGCAATTACACGAGCCACAAAATTGTTAATTCTAATTGGAACCAAGCGCGCACTTGCTATGGGTGTAAACAATAACAAAGTACGAAATAGATTTACTAGTTTGTTCAAAGTGTAATTTTACTTAAGATTGATTTTCATTGAAGATAATACCTCATGCTCTCTATCTTCAAATGGTTCTCTAAAATTTTCGAATGCATAGTTTTTTATCCACGCATCTCTTTCATCAAACAACTTAAATATTTCTGTTTTATAGCCTTCTAAAATATTTTGGATAAAAAGTAATAAGCGTTCATCTTTAAATAATTTTGGATTGATTTCAAATTCTTCAAATAACACTTTCAGTTGCTCGGCTTTTACATGTTTATCATCCGTTACCCAGCGATTTACTGTTGCCAATGCAATTGGATTTCCCTCTTCGTCCATTGATATCAATACCAAATGGACTAACTCACCATTTTCATCTTCAACGAAAGTGTGGAAATGTCCGAACTCATTCTCTCTGTGGCAATGGAAAAAGACTCTGCTTTTTGTTTCATCATCAACAATTCCACCCTTTACTGGATAGTGAAAATAAGGATCAAATTTATACTCTTTTCCATCCATTACTTTTCTTACGATGCTACTCTTTTCCCTTCTTAGTGAGGCAATTATTTCAAGAACTTTTTCTAATGACTTGTTAACGAGCATTGATGATTTTTCAAACAAGTCAAGTGCAGATGTTTTAATTGGAAGACTAACTGCAATTGCAACTAGTGAAATGGATTTTAAAAATTTACGTCTTGAGTTGTTCATTTGAGTTTTCTATACAGTTGGCAAAAGAGAATGTCATTTCGAAATGACAATCCTTTAAAAATTACTTTGGGCTACAAGGATTACATGCACCTTTGTTCATTTTGGGGCTACATGGGTTGCCATCTTTGTGCATATCAGGACTACATGGATTTGCTCCACATGGGTTTCCACCCATTTGACTGCCAGTATCAGTTGCTATAAAGGCTATTGAAACTTTGATGTTTTCATCAAGTTTGCCAACAACCATTTTAGGAATCATAACTCCATAGTCGCCAAGTTTAATTTCAAAGTTAGCTTTCACTTTTAATAAATTTCCAGCCATTTTACCTTTTGTGCGTTCGCTCTCTTTGAAATATGTTAGTTGAGCATCTGCTACTAAATCTTTTGTAACGCCATGAACTGTGAATGTTCCGTGAAGTTTTACATTAGTTACTTTAGAATCTGTTAAACTACTTGCACCTGAAATACTTTTAAGTTTAAATTCTGCATTTGGAAACTTAGCTGTATTTAACCACATTTCGCCTCTTAAGTGTTCGTCTCTTAAATCGATTCCAGTTTTAAGAACATTTAGATTAACTGTTACTTTTCCCATTGCGTGTGAAAGATCTGCTGGGTTTATCATTGCAACTGCTGCAACTTCATTTAATACGCCAACAATATCTTCCAATGGTGCGTTCGATTCAAATGTTGCTTGGTTTCTGTTATCACCAGATGCTTTAAATGTCTGTGCGTTTAATGTTAATGCTAATAAAAAAAGTACTGCTATTGTTTTGAGAGTTTTCATCACTCCTCCTTGTTTTGTTAAATGTTGTTTTTTTCAAATTGCTGATACAACAATAATTGAATTTTGAGGAGCGTACTGTCTTGCAAATGACATATCCGACAAAAGTCTTTTCTTTGCCAATTGCTCTATATGTCGGTTATACGGCAGTATAGTTATGGAATCTACCTATGTTTAGAACAGCAAATTAAATGGCTTGCCTTGCGCTTGCCGAAAGGAGAAACAGAATGAACTGTCCAATATTAAACAAGAATCAAAAGATGGTAATAGTAATATCTTTACTATTAATAGTTATAGCATTAGTAATATGGTTGGGTTACGGTGGAGATATTTTAACAAAAACAGAGGTCTTAGTTGAAACAGAGGATGATCTATTTGGAACTGTTAAAGAGTGGAAAGACCAATTTATTTTAGGTTTAGATTACACACTTGGAATTATTGGTGGAATTGTTGCAATTTCGTTGACAGCTATTTATTTATTGAGAACGAAGAAGACTTAATAATTTTTGGACTTAAATTTTAATAAAAAAGGAACTGCTTATAAGAACAGTTCCTTTTTTTTATAATTCATTATTTTATTAAAAGCATTTTTTTGGTTTCAGAGAAATTATCAGCTGTAATTCTGTAAAAATAAGCACCCGTTGGTAAGTTAGATGCACTAAAAATTACATTGTGATTACCTGCTTCAATGTTTTTATTTAATAACTCTGCTACTTCTTCACCAATTGTATTGTAAACTTTTAGCGTTACAAACCCTTTTGTTGGAAGTGTAAAAGCAATACTTGTTGTTGGGTTAAATGGATTAGGATAGTTTTGAACTAACTTAAAATCTTTTGATAACTCCATTTCAACTGTAACAACATCAGAATACTCAAATGCTCCATCAAAATCTATTTGTTTTAGTCTGTAGCTTCGGCTCCGCTCAGCTACCGATTGATCAATAAAAGAATAATCTTTTGGCGAATTACTATTTCCATGTCCATCTACAAATCCAATTGTTTCCCACGCTTCGGCTCCACTCAGCGTCTTTAGGACTTCAAATCCATAATTATTTACTTCTGTTGCTGTTGTCCAGTTTAACACAACCACAGCATTTATTGGAGTAGCTGTTAATGAAGTTAGTTCCACAGGAACAACACCATCATACTCATAAGCACCAATATCTGTGTCTCCATTTCTAGCTACACCACGTTGATCTGTAGATGGTGGTTCATTCTGACCTGCAGTCGCACTATTCCCCCCATCAATAGCATCACTTCCAGAGGTAGTAGCCAAAGTTTTTGTCCCATTTGTAGAACTATTTGTAGCAAGTGCCTCACTGATATTATAAGTACCAGCTCCGACATGACAATTATTGACTCCATCGCTAAAGTTACTCCCAGACTGTATTTCAACTATGTTATATCCGTTGTTTGCAATAGATCCACTACCTTCATGATTGAAGTCATCAGTCGTTGAACCACTATTATTTGCAATAATTGTATTTTTAATCCAAAAATAATCATCGGAATTCATATATGTGAAGACACCTCCGCCAGCACCTATTGAGATATTGTTTGCAATTGTAACATTAGTAAGTATAGCTGTTTCACATTGATTGAAAAATATTCCGCCTCCTCTTGAGTCAGCACTATTGTTACTAAATGTACAATTCACAATTCTAGTAGTATAAGATCCGGATTGAGCAAATATTCCGCCTCCTTCTTTAGCAGAAGTATTGTTGCTTATTGTGCACCTTTTCATAGATAGGTAACTACGGCTATATATTGCCCCCCCTCCATTTAAAGTTCCAGCACCAATTGAAGTATTATCACTGATTGTACAATCTTCAATTACAAGATGACCAAAACTGTAAATTCCTCCTCCACTTTGTCCAGCACTATTTAGCCCATTTTTAATTGTTAATAACTTGAGGGTTAAAGCATCATCATTATCAAGATAAATAACTCTACAAGCATTATTTGCGTCAATAATTGTACTTCCTGCTCCATCACCCACAATAGTTAAACCAGCAAAATCACGACCTACAGAAATTGATTGTGTTAGAGTGTAAGTACCTGCTTCAACATTTATAATATAGGACTCAGTAGTAGGATTTAGGTTTCCTGCAATATCAACTGCCTTCTTAATTGTTAGCCATGGATTTCCACTAGTCCCATCCCCTGAAGCGTCATTCCCATCCGTAGCAACATAATAATTTGTTTGTGCAAAAATATTTGTAGCCAACAGCATGGCTATAATAATAGTTAAAAAGTGTGAATACGGTTTTTTCATAAGCTTCTCCAATAATTAGTATAAAGTGTTCTTCCAATCTTTATTATCGAAATAAATCAATAATATTTTATAGTAGAAGATGCTATTATTTAATTATAATTTCAATCCCATATGTTGGGGATAAGCGACGATTTGTGATATAAGTCACGGTTTTAAAAATTGTAGTGATTCTGAGTTTTTGTATTCTCTATTATCTTTATTTATGATGAAGTTTCAAACTTTGAATCATCCCATTTTGGAAAACTTTATCACAAACTTTTTCCAACTTCCCTCGTCTAAAATTCGTAATTTTTAGTCAAATTTATTTAAAAAAAACAAGGAAATATTATGAAACAAAAACTATCTTTTCTTTTAATCCTTCTACTTTTTGCGTCATCGCTCGCAATATCACAGCCCAAAACTCGTGACGAAATTGATGTAAAGTACAAATGGAAAATAGATGACCTTTATTCATCTGTTGACAAATGGCAAAATGATTTAAAAGCAATTGAAGCACGAATTCCAGAAATAACAGAATTTAAAGGAAAGCTTGCTGAAAGCCCTAAAAATTTATTGACTACTTTAGAAAACATGTATTCTATCTACAAGAGTTATTATAAACTTTCAAGTTATTCTGCTCGTTTAAAAGATCAGGATTTAGGAAATAGCAGTAACTCAGCACTTGCTCAACAAGCAAGCTCACTTGGCACAAAACTATCCGAAGCTGCATCTTATTTTAATCCAGAAGTACTTGCAATTAGTAAAGCAACAATGGATAAGTTCTACAAAGAAGAAGCAAAATTATTAGACTATAAAATCATTTTAGAAGATGTTCAAAGATTGCGTGAGCATACTTTAACTGAGGCTCAAGAAAAGATTATGGCAAGCTTTGGTTTAATAGCTATGAATCAATATGATGTTTACGGAATTTTTACAAATACTGAAATGCCTAGGGAGGAAGTTACACTCTCAACTGGAGAAAAAGTAAAACTAACTTCTTCTGGATTTTCAAGAAATAGAACTGCAGAAAATAGAGCTGATAGAAAATTAGTTTTCGAAAAATTCTTTAAAGGTTACGGACAATTCGAGAAAACAATTGGTGCAAATCTTACAGGGCATGTTAAAGGCGACTACGTTAGAGCAAAAAACAAAAATTACAGCACAGCCTTAGAAGCGGCATTAAACAGAAGCAACATTCCAACTTCTGTTTATGAAAATTTAATTCAACAAATAAATAACTCACTTCCAACATTACATAGATTTTTAACGCTCAAAAAAGAGATGTTGGGTTATGATACTTTATATTACTACGATTTATACACATCTATGGTAGAGAAAGCCAATATGACTTTTTCTGTTGAAGAAGGGCAAGAGATTATACTTAATTCTTTAAAACCTCTTGGAGACGAATATACAGCTGTACTTCAAAAAGCCTTTGATGAAAGATGGATTGACTACTATCCAACAGATGGTAAACGAAGTGGTGCATATTCAACGGGAAGCGAATATGATCAGCATCCGTATATTTTAATGAACTGGACTGATGATTACAACTCTGTTTCTACATTTGCTCATGAGCTAGGTCATACTATGCACTCATATTTATCTAACCAGAATCAGCAGTTCCAAAATTCTCAATATCCAATTTTTGTTGCTGAAATTGCTTCAACACTAAATGAAAATTTATTGAATGATTATATGGTTGAAAACGCTAAGAGCGATAAAGAAAAATTATTTATTCTTGGAAGTTATCTCGAAATGCTTCGTGGAACACTTTTTCGTCAAGTCTCTTTTGCTGAATTTGAGTGGGAAATCCATAAAAAGATTGAAGCAGGTGAACCATTAAATGGTGAAATAATGAGTGGGATCTATTACGATATTGTAAAACGTTACTACGGCCATGATGAAGGCGTTACAGTAGTTCCTGAATATATTAAATATGAGTGGTCATACATTCCTCATTTTTATTACAATTATTATGTTTATCAATATGCAACATCAATAATTTATGCAACTGCTTTTGCTGAAAAAATAACAAATTCTAAATTGCAGTTACTTGAGGGTGAACTTGGAATAGCAAAAAATCCTGCAGTAGATGATTATTTTACAATCCTAACTGGTGGAGGATCTGAATATCCAATAGACTTAGTGAAAAATGCTGGAGTTGACCCAATGTCTGCCGAACCATTTCAATTGGCAATGAAACGCATGAACGATGTAATGGATAAAATTGAAGAAATAATAAAGAAATAATTTTGTGTAGATGTGTCGCAATCTGTTAGTTGATAGATTGCGACAACAATAAAAAGCTCAACCTTTTGAGATGAGCTTTTAAAAAATCAAGCTAAACTATGTAGCACTTTTTCTGATCGACCATCAACCAGTGGCAAGTCCCATAAGTCCTCATACTTTTGTTCAATTCTACCAGCAGTTAGATTCCGATATTCTTTTCTTGATTTAGCTCCGAGACTTTTCACAATGAATCCTGCTAATACAAAAAGAGCAATCAATAAAATGATTGGTTCTAATTTTATAAAATAGACAGCACTTTCCATATCTGATTTTTCATCTATTGCTTTTAGAAAATTTCTCGCCTCATTATCCTTAATAGATTTAAGGGTTTCCTCAGTTTCTGCTCTAATGTTTTGTGCTGCTTCCCTTGTGTCTTTTGACAGCCACATGCTTGCAACCAAATCAACAAATGTTATTCGATGTGCAAATCTTATTTTGGCATTTAGTCTTATTCTCAAAGTCCTATATTCTAAAGACTCAAAATCAATTTTGTTTGATGAATTTACAAAATCAAACAACTCGTCCCTTAGTTCAAAAAGTCTTTGTCTATATGCATCCAACAAATAGGATTTTGCTCCTTTATACCAAACAAGATATAATAAAAAGAAACCCAATATTGTAATTAAGTATTCCATTTTAATCTCCTTCGTTTGTTTCACCAAAATGGTTTAAACCGCTTGATGATCTATTCTCGTCCAATAGTTTTTCCAATTTAGCTATTCTGCTTGATAGGTATTTTGTTTTTTTCTTTCTAAGTTTCATTTCACGAATTCCATATACAAAACTGCTAATTCCAACAGCATATGGAACCCAAATTGTTGCTTTAATTGTTGCTAATAGATTAAATGCTACATTTACATCTGCATATGATGCTTTGCCTGCATAGGCTTTAACAGCATCAAAAAACCAATAACCTAGCGAAATAGTAATAACAGCATTAATTAACCTCTTAACATTGTTCCCAATTTGCTCAATAATTTTAATGTTTCTTAAGTGTCGTAGTTGCTCTTCACTGGTATCCGTTACTTTTTTATTCAACTTAGATACCCTATTATCGTAAAATTTTATTCATTTTTAAATTTTTATTAAAAATTGTTATAATTATAGCATATATGATAACGTATTTAACCCTTAATTTCAATGAAAAAAGACATCCCCCAGGACGGTGTGGGATTGCATAGGACGATATGAGACAAACAATAAAGCCCAACATCAATTAAGAAGTTGGGCTTTCTTTTGCGTATTAGTTGCAAAGTTTAATCAAAATATTCAGCAGTCCAGATACCTGATAATATGTCAACATTAGCAAAAATCAGTTCACAAAGTAGCCAGAAAAAAAATTTTAATCAAATAGTTATTAAAACTTGAAAACATGCTACCGATTTCACTCTGAAAACCTAACTGAACTTCGTATATTTATAAATATAATTTTTAACAAATAAAAAGGATCAAATATGATTTTTATAGTAGCAATAATAGTAGCTATTGGAGGATTTATAGCATCACTAAACATGAAAAAGAATGGACGAAAACAGGAAGCATCTGTTTCTCTTCTTGTTTCTGTGGGTGCAGTAGTTATTGCAATATTTAATTTATTTACAGTAATTCCGGCTGGAACTGTAGGCGTTGTTGATTTTCTTGGAACCGTAAGTGACAACACTTTAAAAGCTGGCGTTAATATTGTTAATCCAATAGCACGAATTGAAAAATTCACTATTAAAACTCAAGCAATTAAAGAGGTAATGAACATTCCTTCCAAAGAAGGTTTAGATGTGCAACTTGAAATTAGTTTAATGTACAGATTGAATCCTGACAAAGCTAATGAAATTTATAAAACTGTTGGCTCAAACTACCGTGAAATTATTTTACTTCCACAATTTCGTTCAGTTGTGCGTGGAGTTACAGCACGCTATCAGGCTAAAGCACTTTACACTGCATCTCGAGAAAAACTTGCAAATGAAATTATTAAAGATTTAAATTCGTTAGTTGAACCTAGAGGGATTACAATTGAAGAAGCTCCATTACGTCAAATAGTTTTACCAGCACGTTTGATGAAATCGATTGAAGAAAAACTTCAAGCAGAACAAGAAAGTCAAAGAATGGAATTTATACTTAACAAAGAGACACAAGAAGCTGAACGAAAACGCATTGAAGCTAAAGGTATTAAAGATTTTCAATCGATAGTTTCAGAAGGTCTTAACGATCAACTATTACGTTGGAAAGGAATTGAAGCAACTGAAAAACTTGCAAGTTCCCCAAATGCAAAAGTTATTGTAATTGGTTCAGGTAAAGATGGATTACCATTGATACTTGGTGGAAATAACTAAAACGTAAGATGTGAAAAGTCAAATGTGAATTTGTAGTGGACGCAAAGTTTGCGTCCACTACATCTATAATTCATCAAAAGCTCTCATCGATTCAGATAAACACATTTCTACTTTATTTCTATCCTTTCTCCCATTTTCATCTTCAACACCTGTATGTGAATCGACCCCAGCTGGTTTTACTTTAATTATTGCATCGTAAACATTTTCTGGATTTAATCCACCTGCTAAAATAATTGGCTTTACGGAATACTCAACTAATTCTCGACTAATTTCCCAATCGTGTGTTAATCCAGTTGCCCCAGTAGCTCCAGTTTCTGGATTATAAGTATCAGTGATAAAAGCATCAACAAATTCACTTTGTTCATCTATGATAATTTTCAACTCATTAATAGAATATTTTCCAGTTACTAGACTTTTAATAATCACCAATTCTGGAAAAATAATATTCAACTTTTCTAATTCAGATGTTTCAATAGCTCCATGAAGTTGAATTATTGTACATCCAAGTTCTTTACAAAATTTAGTAATATCTGCAGCTAAATTTAAATATGTAATTAAAATTCCGTAGTGAGGTGGGTTTAACAATTTAATAATATTTCCAGCTTTTTCTTCTGAAATATCTTCTTTGTTCACTGGCAAGCGGAGTGGAAATCCCAAATAATTCACACCAGAATTGAGTAGCATATCCGCTTCTGCTTTATCTAAAACTCCAGCTATTTGAATAAAATTTTTAAATGTTTTCACGATTATATTCCAATTTATGATGTTCAAAAATAGTGTGGAATATTGAATTACAAAACATAAATTTTAATAGCTTCTGTCTTTAGGCTGAGGACAATGCAACATCCATTTTCCCCCACGTTCAAACGTGGGGTTATTTAAATTTATAACTACAATACAAATACTTTGGCATTGAGCACATTGAGCACATTGAGATTATTGAAACTTATTTATCTTTTTTGCATCCTAACTTTAAAATTAAAGGACAATAATGGAAAACTCTGAAATTGCAATATCATCATTAGATGAATTTAAAGAATTCATTTCAAAAAATGGTGGTGCAGTAACATATTTTAGTACGCCACAATGCAATGTGTGTAAAGTATTAAAGCCAAAATTGAAAGATTTATTAGTTAGTCATTTTCCAGAAATGAAATTTGCTTATGTGAATACAGTAGAAGCACAAGAAATGGCAGCTCAAAATCAAGTTTTTACGGTACCAACAATTTTATTCCATCTGGATGGGAAAGAGTTTATTCGTAAATCGAGAAATGTTAATTTAAATTTATTGGCTGAGGAATTGGAAAGACCATACGAAATGATGTTTGGATAAAACAAAAAACTTAACCAATGACTTTTGCGGAGACCGTTGATTAGTTTAAATAAACTTTGACGAGTTAACCATTTCAACGGTTGCAGCGTCCTGAAAAAGGTTGACTCTATATATTCAAAAAGATTCATAAATAATG
>CBDUTO010000110.1:0-14441 GCA_965370315.1 uncultured Melioribacteraceae bacterium | reverse complement strand
ATTAGAATTAGAAAGAGTTAAAGGTCAACTCACTAACACTAAGGAGAGTATTAAGAGAGCTAAGGAAGATAGAGTAAAAATTGATTCTTCAATTGAAAGAAGAGAGAATGACATTGAAAAAACGGATGAAGAGTTATACTCACTTCAATCAATAATTGATGAAAACCAAATTGAGTATGATGAACTATCTGAAATAAGAAGTGGTTTGGTTTCTAATGAAGAAGAAGTGAAAAGTAGACTTAGTGATATTAAAACAGAATCCACACAACTTGAAAGTAATTTAAGCCAATATAGGAGTGAGAGACAGAAGCTATCCGACACAATTCACTCTGATGCTGTAAAGATGAGTGAATTTAAGTTGCGAAAAGAGAATTTAGTTGATCACATTAGCGAAGAGTATTCTATATCACTTGAATTTAAAGAGTTTGATAATAGTGAATTTAATTTTAATGAAGTTTCATCTGAAGTACATTCATTAAAACAAAATCTAAAAAATCTTGGTCCTGTTAATTTATTAGCCTATTCTGAATATGAAGAAGAGCAAGAGCGTCTTGACTTTTTAACTGGACAGAGAGATGATTTAATCAGATCAGAAAAAGATTTAGTTAAAACAATTGATGAAATTAATGAAGCAGCACAAAATATATTTACTGAAACATTTGAAGCTATTCGTGTAAACTTCCAGAAAATTTTTAGATCACTTTTTGATGAAGGTGATGAGGCAGATTTAATGCTCGAGGAAGGCGTTGACCCCCTAGAAGCAAAAATTGAAATATCTGCTAAACCAAAAGGAAAGCGTCCATCATCAATAGAACAGCTTTCAGGGGGTGAAAAGACTCTGACTGCAACAGCTTTACTCTTTGCAATCTACTTAGTTAAGCCATCTCCATTCTGCATAATGGATGAAGTTGATGCCCCACTTGATGATGCAAACATTGATCGGTTTGCAAATCTACTAAAAGACTTTAGCGACAACACACAATTTATTATTGTGACACACAATAAACGAACAATGAGTTCTGCTGAAACAATGTATGGTGTTACAATGCAAGAAGAAGGGATATCTAAAATTGCTGGCGTTAGGTTTACAGATGAGATTAGCTTATAATGTCTCAGAAGATAAAAATATTTTGTGATTTTGATGGTACAATTACAACTAAAGATGTTGGGGAACATATGTTTCTTGAGTTTGGTGATAGTGATAAAGCATACTCAATATTTCAACGATGGGTAAGGAAAGAGATAGATTCTGCCCAAGAATGGACTGAACTTTTGGGATTGGTTAAAGATTTAACTGAAGAACAGTTTGATAGTTTTCTTGAAACCATTGAAATAGTTTATGGTTTTAAAGAGTTCGTTCAGTTCTGTGATCAAAATAATTTAGACCTCATAATATTAAGTGATGGAATGGATTATTATATAAAAAAGATTTTAGATAACAATGGATTTGATAATTTAGTCTTCTATTCTAACAAAATGATTTTCACTGAGGAAGGACCAAAAGCATCATTCCCCTATTCAGATGAAGAATGTAAAGATTGTGCTAATTGTAAAAGAAACCATATAATTGAAAATAGTAGTGATGAAGATATAACAATCTATATTGGTGATGGATATTCAGATACTTGTCCGGTACAATATGTTGATTTTATTTTCGCAAAAAAAACTTTATTAAAATTTTGTGAGAAAGAAAGAATATCATACTACCCATTTAAGAATTTTAAGGATGTAGTTAATAGAATAAAACCTTTGCTAGAAAAGAAACACATAAAAAAACGTCATCAAGCAGAGTTAAAAAGAAAAGCTGTTTACGCTCAAGGATAAATTTTAAAACAAGAAAAGATGCTTAAAGACTTTAACAATAAAATATTAATTATAGCAGGTGAAGTTTCTGGTGAGATGCATGGTGCAGCACTTGTAACTGAACTAAAGAACTCTAATTCTAATTTAGAATTTTTTGGTATTGGTGGTACTAATATGATTAATGCTGGCGTAAAAACATTACAGAACATTAAAAATATGGCATTCCTTGGGTTTGTGGAGGTTGTAAAACATCTTCCATTTATCTTAAAAGTAGAAAAAGTAATACTTGATTTTGTAAAATTGAATAAAATTAAATTAGCTATTCTAATTGATTATCCAGGTTTTAATTTAAGAATTGCTAAAAAGCTAAACAAATTGGGAGTAAAAGTTGTTTATTACATTTCTCCTCAAATTTGGGCTTGGCATCAAAGTAGAATTAAAAAGATTAAAACTAGTGTAGACCAGATGCTTGTTGTTTTTCCATTTGAGGAAAAGTTTTATATAGATGGAAATGTTCCTGTAGAATATGTTGGACACCCATTAGTTGAGAGAATTGAGCAATTTAATTTTAAATTAAAAAATGAATTCTTCAAAGAACTTGGAATAGAGAAAGAGATATTTTTAATTCTTCCTGGTAGTAGAAAGCACGAGATTGAAAAACATCTACCAGAACTAATAAAAAGTGCTGATATTATTAGCTGCAAAAATAATCTGCAAACTATTGTAGCGTGTTCTGAAAACCTTGATGAGGAATATCTACAGCAATTTATATCTAGCGATGATGTTAAAATTGTAAAAGGAAATACCTACAACTTATTGAAGCATTCTAAATTTGGAATTATTAAGTCTGGGACATCTACTCTTGAAGCTGCTATTATTGGATTACCATTTGTTGTTATCTATTCCACGAGTAAACTAACATATGAGCTTGCTAAAAGATTAGTTAAAATTGACCACATTGCAATGCCAAATATTATTGCTGGTAAAACTGTTGTTCGTGAATTTATCCAGAGTGAAGTTAATGCTGAGTTAATTTCGGATTATATAGAGTCGTTGCTTAATGACGAATCCGCATTAAATAACTTAAAGTTAGAATTAAATAAAATTAAAACTCAACTTGGCAATACTGGTGCATCCAAAAATGCTGCTGATATAATTACTAAAATATTAAATGAAGATTAAAGAGATAAAACAAAATTTATTACGAAATCTCGGAGATATTTTTCTTCATAGTATTATAAATGTTCTTTGTAAATCTGTTAAACTTAATAGAATCAATTATGATGTAATTGAAAAACTACTTAGTGAAAAACAAAATTTTGTTCTAGCCTTTTGGCATGGTACTATGCTTGTTCCGTGGTACTTTCATCGCCATCAGAATTTCGCTGCGCTAATAAGCCAAAGCAAAGATGGTGGATTGCTAGCCAACAGTCTTATTAAATGGGAATATAAGGTTACTAGAGGCTCAAGCCACAAAGGTGGAAAGGAAGCGTTGGAAACACTTCTAGAGAATAGTAAACAAAACTTTTCTATTGCAATAACTCCTGATGGACCAACTGGACCGCCAAGAGTTATGAAAGCTGGAGCAGTAATTACAGCACAACGTTCTGGTATTCCTCTTGTTTTATGTGGGGTAGCTTGTAACAAGAAATATACTTTTAATAGTTGGGATAAATTTGAAGTCCCCAAATTTTTCTCAAAAATTTCGATAAAATATTCTGAACCTATTTTTGTTGATGAGAATCTTAATAGGGATGAGACATCTAAAATTATTGAACAGTGTGATGTTGAATTAAATAAATTACAGGATGATGCAGAAAAAGTATTTTAAATATTTATTGATAATTTTATCTCCATTTGCTGTACTCTATTCAGCAATAATGAAGTTGCGAAATGCCCTTTTCGATAAAGGATTTTTTCAGCAAAAAAGAGTTGACGCTAAAATTATCTCTGTAGGAAATATTGTGGTTGGTGGCTCTGGAAAGACCCCTACTGTAATTTATATTGCAAAGCTATTAAAGAAACATAATGTAAATGTTGGAATTCTTAGCAGGGGGTATGGTAGAAGTTCCAAAGGATATAAATTAGTTTCTGATGGTACTAATCTCCTACTTCCAGTTGAGGAGAGCGGAGATGAAATTGTACTAGCCTCGGAAGAATGTAAGGTTCCAGCTGCTGTATCCGAGAATCGTGTTATTGGTGCTGAGAAACTTATTAGTAGTCAAAATGTTAATGCAATAGTTCTTGATGATGCATTCCAACATAGGTGGATTGCAAGAGATTTAGATATTCTAATTTTTGATCAACGATTCTTAATGAAGAGAGATAGTATTGAGCATCAACCTTTGCCACTTGGAAGAATGAGAGAATCTTTCTCAGCAATTGAAAGAGCTGATATTATCTTGATTAATAGAAAGTTTACTGAGAAAAGTGAATTGCCATCTCGTTCTAAGAAGTTGATGGAAAATAAAAACGTAGTTTATGGATATTATAAGTCGTCAGGTTTAATTGATGTAAAAAGTGAACAACTTTATAGTCTTGAAGAATTTAAGGGTCAAAAAAGTTTGGTGGTTTGCGGAATTGCGCGACCATTCTCATTTCTTAAAATCCTAGAGGATAATGAGATTGACATAAGTAATAAAATGGTTTTTAAAGATCATCAAGATTATGATGATAAAGAAATTCAACTAATTAGAAAAAAATTCTATGAAACAAATTCGAATTCGGTTGTTACAACGCAGAAGGATTTTGTAAAACTAAAGGCTTTCTCGAAAGAATTAGATGATATTGATATATATTATTTAAAAATAGATTTACAAATTGAAAATGAAGATGATTTTACTCAACAAATTTTAAGTATTATTAATATAAACTAAATAACTAAAACTCATTTGGAGGAAAAACAAATGGCAGATGCTAAACACGTGTATTTCTTTGGTGGTAACAAAACCGATGGAAATGCAACAATGAAAAATTTGATTGGTGGTAAAGGAGCTAATTTAGCTGAGATGAGCTTGATTGGTGTTCCAGTACCAGCTGGTTTCACAATTACTACAGAAGTTTGTACTATTTACAATCAAGAAGGTAAAGAGAAAGCAGTTGACCTTATCAAACCAGAAGTTGAAGATGCAGTAAAAAACTTAGAAGAAATTATGAACGCTAAATTTGGCGATCATGATAATCCTCTTCTTGTATCTGTACGCTCTGGTGCTAGAGTTTCTATGCCAGGTATGATGGATACAGTGCTAAACCTTGGATTGAACGATGTTGCTGTTGAAGGTATTGCAAAAAAATCTGGGAATGCTAGATTTGCATGGGATTCTTATCGTCGCTTTGTTCAAATGTATGGTGATGTTGTTCTTGGAATGAAACCAGAGAGCAAAGAAGATATCGATCCGTTTGAAAAAATTCTTGATGAAGCTAAAGAAGCTAAAGGTGTTGAGAACGATAATGATTTAAGCGTTGATGACTTAAAAGAATTGGTAACAAAATTTAAGACTGCTGTAAAAGAACAAACTGGACATGATTTCCCAGATAGCCCTTGGGATCAACTTTGGGGTGCAGTTATGGCAGTATTTGATAGTTGGATGACTGACAGAGCTATCTACTATCGTAAAATGAATAAATTCCCAGCTGAATGGGGAACTGCTGTAAACGTACAAGCAATGGTTTATGGTAACATGGGTTCTAATTCTGGTACTGGTGTTGCGTTTACACGTGATGCAGGAACTGGTGAAGATATATTTAACGGCGAGTATCTAATTGATGCTCAAGGTGAAGATGTTGTTGCTGGTGTGCGTACTCCAGGTCAAATTACTCTTGAAGGTGCAAAACGTTGGGCAGAGTTAGCTGGTATTCCCGAAGATGAAAGAGCAAAAAACAATCCATCTTTAGAAGAAGTAATGCCAACAATTTATGAAGAATTAAACACAATTCAACAAAAGCTTGAAGACCATTACAAAGATATGCAAGATATCGAGTTTACTATTCAAGATGGAAAACTTTGGTTACTACAAACTCGTAACGGTAAACGTACTGGTGCAGCAATGGTTCGCATTGCAATTGAAATGCTTGAAGCTGGTGAAATTGATGAACAAGATGCATTAATGAGAGTTGAGCCAAACAAACTTGATGAACTTCTTCATCCAGTATTTGATAAAGATGCTATGGCATCTGCAAAAGTATTAACTAAAGGTTTGCCAGCATCACCAGGTGCTGCTACTGGTCAGTTAGTTTTCTTTGCTGATGAAGCATCAAAATACGACAATTCAATTTTAACTCGTATTGAAACTTCTCCAGAAGATTTAGAAGGTATGAACATTGCAAACGGTATCCTTACTGCACGTGGTGGAATGACATCTCACGCTGCTGTTGTAGCTCGTGGTATGGGTAAATGCTGTGTATCTGGTGCTGGTGACTTAAAGATAGATTACAAAGCAAGAACACTTACAATTAATGGCGAAGTATTTAACGAAGGTACTTGGGTTTCTGTTAATGGTTCTACTGGTGAATTATACTTAGATAAAATTGCAACCATTAATCCTGAATTGAGTGGTGACTTTGGTAAACTAATGGATCTTACTTCAAAGCATACTGACATGTATGTACGCACAAATGCTGATACTCCTCACGATAGTGAAGTTGCACGTGGCTTTGGTGCTAAAGGTATTGGTCTTTGCAGAACAGAGCATATGTTCTTTGAAGGAAAGAAAATTGTTGCAATGCGTGAAATGATACTTGCTGAAGGTTTAGCTGGACGTGAAGAAGCTTTAGAAAAATTACTCCCTATCCAAAGAGAAGATTTTGAAGGCATCTTTGCAGCAATGCATGATCTTCCTGTAACAGTTCGCTTGCTTGATCCTCCTTTGCATGAGTTTGTACCTCATGATGAAAAAGGTCAACAAGAAATGGCAGATGTTATGGGCGTTACAATTCAACACATAAAAGAAAAAGTTGAAGACTTAGCAGAATTTAATCCAATGTTAGGTCATAGAGGTTGCCGACTTGGAAATACATATCCAGAAATTACAGTAATGCAAACTCGTGCAATAGTGGAAGCGGCACTTAATCTTCAAGCTAAGGGTATAGTAGCCAAACCAGAAATAATGATTCCACTTACTGGAACATATGAAGAAATGAAAATGCAAGAGACAATTGTTCGCGATACTATTGCAAAAATCTTTGAAGAAAGAAACGAAAAAATTGATCACTTAGTTGGAACAATGATTGAAATTCCTCGTGCTGCTTTAATTGCAGATAGAATTGCTGAAAGTGCAGAGTTCTTCTCATTTGGTACAAACGATTTAACTCAAATGACATTTGGTTATTCTCGTGATGATGCTGGTAAATTCTTACCAATCTACATTGAGAAAGGAATCCTAAAACATGATCCGTTTGAAGTTCTTGATCAAGAAGGTGTTGGACAATTAATTGAAATGGCTTGTAAGAAAGGTAAAGAAGCTCGTCCAGATCTTAAACTTGGTATTTGTGGAGAGCATGGTGGTGAACCATCATCAATAGAGTTCTGCCACAGAACTGGATTAGAGTATGTTAGTTGTTCTCCTTATCGTGTTCCAATAGCACGTTTGGCAGCAGCACAAGCATCAATTAAAAATCCAAGAAAATAATTTAAATTGTGGCTGATAAATTCAGCCGCAATTTAAGATTTTGTAAAATATGTTAAGAGGTATAAATGAAACTCTCGGAATTTAAATATAATCTTCCTAGTACATATATAGCTAAGCATCCAGCTAAACCAAGAGATGCTTCAAAATTGATGGTTCTTAATAGAGCAGAAAAATCAATTGAGACAAAAGAATTCTCTGATGTTATTGATTATATGTCAAGAGGTGATGTGCTTGTTGTAAATGAAACTAAAGTTATGCAAGCAAGATTATTTGGAAAGAAAGAAAGAACAAATGCAACTATTGAAGTTTTCGTACTTAGAGAACTTAATAGAAAAGAAAATATTTGGGATGTAATTGTAGACCCAGCTAGAAAAGTGAGAATTGGAAATAGAATCTATTTCAATGATAAACTTTGGTGCGAAGTAATTGACAATACAACATCTCGAGGCAGAACGGTGCGCTTTAATGAAGATGCTGGTGATATATTCAAAGCAATTGAAAAAATTGGTGCTACCCCCCTTCCACCATATATTAAGCGTGATTCTGTAAAAGAAGATAGAGAAGACTATCAAACAGTATTTGCTAAAGAGGATGGTTCTGTTGCTGCTCCTACTGCTGCACTGCACTTTACTCCTGATCTTGTAAAAAAGATAAAAAAGAAAGGAATAAAAGTTGCAACGGTTACGCTTCATATTGGTCTTGGAACTTTTAGACCTGTTGAAGTTGAAGACTTAACTAAGCACAGAATGGATTCAGAATATTTTGAAGTTCCAGAAAAATCAGCTGAAACTATAAATGCAGCAAAAAAAGCTAAGAAAAAGATTTTTGTTGTTGGAACTAGTGCAACTCGTGCTCTAGAAACAAGTGTTACCGCTGATGGATTAGTGAAACCAGATTTTGGTTGGACTGACAAATTTATTTTTCCTCAATATGAGTTTAAGATTGTTGATAAATTAATTACAAACTTTCACCAACCAGAATCAACTTTGCTTATGCTAACAGCTGCATTTGCTGATTATGATTTAATGATGAAAGGTTATAAAAAAGCACTTAAAGAAAAATATCGCTTCCTTAGTTATGGCGATGCTATGCTGATAATATAATAATTTTGCATTTAAACCTTCGAGGTTTTAAAACCTCGAAGGTTTAACAATAAAAAAACAATCGATTGAAAAAATGAAAACCTATGCAATTATTCCCTCCGGTGGAGTTGGGAAAAGATTAGAAAGCGCTTTACCAAAACAATATGTAAAAATTAATGGTAAAGAACTTATTGCATATACTTTAGAAATTTTCCAAAAATGTAATCAGATAGATGAAATTATAATCTCTGCACAACCTGATTATTTCTCACTAATCGAAAATATAAAGTCCACTTATAATATTTCAAAGCTTTCAAAAATTGTTAAGGGTGGAAATGAGAGACAAGATTCTGTATTCAACGCTTTAAAAGCAATTAATGCAAATGACAATGATTTAATTGCTGTACATGATGCTGCTCGACCTCTTCTACCTATTAAAGTTTTAGATTCAGCTATAGAAACAGCAAAAAAATTCGATAATGTAATAGTGGCAATTAAAGCTACTGATACTTTAATTTCTGGTGGTGAATTTATAGATAACTATCTCGATAGAAGTTCTACATTCCATGTGCAAACACCACAAATTTCGAGGTACAATATTTTGTTGGATGCTATGAGAAAAGCATATAATAAAAATTTTATTGGAACAGATGAATCTATTGTGCTTTATAATACATCAAACAAGATAAAAATTGTGGAAGGGTCATCTCTTAATTTTAAAGTGACAACTCAGTCAGACCTTGACCTTTTCAAAATTATTAGTGATATTGAAATAGTTTGATTCAATAATTAATAAATACTTGGTACCATAAACAATTATTCAAGGATGTTATGTTAAATTTACTCGTCATAATAATTTTATCATACTTAGTTGGTGCAATTCCTACAAGCATCATAATGAGCAAATTAGTTAAGGGAATAGATATACGCAACCACGGTAGTGGTAATGCTGGGGGTTCTAATGTTTTTAGAGTACTTGGTTGGAAATATGGAATTTCTGTAATTTTATTAGACGCCACAAAAGGAATGATTGCTGTTCTTTTAGTTTCTCGGCTCTACTTTGGAAATTTCCCATTTCCAAATGCAACTCCATTTGATGACTTTACTTTAGTTCAGCTTATAGCTGGTATCTTTGCAGTACTCGGACATATTTGGACTATTTTTGCTGGATTTAAAGGTGGCAAAGGAATTGCAACTGGCTTAGGATTTTTAGTCTCTATTGTTACTATTGATATGTTGTTAGGTTTAGTAGTATTTGCAATTGTTGTTGCAGTTTCAAAATATATATCTTTAGGCTCATTATCTGCTGCTGTTTCAGTTCCATTATTTATGATAATACGAGAAAATATTTTTGGTGTTGATATATCTGGTTATCATACAATTCTTCCATTAACTGTTTTTCTAGCTTTTCTAGTGATGTTTACTCATAAAGCTAATATTGGAAGAATGATAAATGGTAGCGAAAATAAAATTTCACTCTCAAAAAAGAAGAAATAACTAATATGAAAGTTTCGGTTTTAGGTGCAGGAAGTTGGGGAACAGCGTTAGCAATAATTCTTGCTAACAACGGTCATCAGGTTACGTTGTGGGAATACAACAAACAGTATGTTAAGAATTTAAAGAAACACTATGAAAACAAGGTGTTCTTACCTGGTATAAAGCTTCCCCGTGAAATTGCAATTACTCATTCCTTAAAAGATGCTGCAACAGATCAGCACATGATTGTTATTGCTATACCAACACAGTTTATAAGAAGTGTACTTAAACAAATAAAGAAAATCTCTTTTAAAAATACAACCTTTGTAAGTGTTTCAAAAGGGATTGAAAACGAGACATTAATGACAGTTGACCATATAATTTCTGAAGAGTTGGGTATCTCTGAAGATGCAATTGGTGTATTGTCTGGACCAAGCCATGCAGAAGAAGTAAGTAGAAAAATTCCAACTGCTGTTGTTGCAGCTTCAATAAGTATTGAGACTGCTATAGAAATTCAAGCAGCATTTGCTAATTCATATTTTCGTGTCTATTCTTCAACAGATATTATTGGAGCTGAACTTGGTGGAGCATTAAAAAATGTAATAGCTATTGGTGCTGGAATAATTGATGGTGCTAAATTTGGCGATAATACAAAAGCTGCTATTATGACTCGTGGTATTGCTGAAATATCTAGACTTGGAATCCAGCTCGGAGCTAAACCTGAAACATTTGCTGGCCTATCTGGAATGGGTGATTTAATTGTTACATGCATGAGTAAGCACAGTAGAAATAGGTACGTTGGTGAACAAATTGGAATGGGCAAAAAACTTCCAGAAATTCTTAAAGAAATGACTATGGTTGCAGAAGGTGTGGAAACATGTAAATCAGTTCATCAACTAGCAGCAAAACATCACATCGATGTTCCAATTGCAAACGCAGTCTATAATATATTGTTTAATGAGAAAGATCCAATAAAAGTTACAAACGATTTAATGTCCCGTGGTATGAAAACCGAATTGGAAAATCTATAGCTTCACTTCTTACATTTCTCTCCCTATTATTATCGATTTTAAAATACACTTTGAATTTATATTTTAAGTGATATTTTCTTTGTAGTTTAAAGTAATAACTTTTGAGAATGAAATTAATACTTTAATAATAATCCAATTAAATAAATACAATATTGCTCTATCTATAAAATTGAAAAAAGAATGATAAATATTACTACCATTTTATTCCTTATAATTTTAACTATAAGTTGTAATACAAATGAAATAAATAATAATCTAACAGGTAAACTTCAAAAGAAAGAAGCTATTATGAAAGAGACAACGCCAAAGGTTACAGGAATAGGGGGAATCTTCTTCCGCTCAAAGGATCCACAAAAAACTAGGGAATGGTATGGCAAGAATCTAGGGCTTGCAATAAATGAATACGGCTCACCATTTGAATTTAGAAACGCAAACAGACCAGAGGAAATCAATTACCTCAATTGGAATCCATTTGATGAAAATACTGATTACTTTGTACCTTCAGAAAAAGAATTTATGATAAACTATAGAGTGCAGAATATTGAAGGTTTGGTTAAGAAACTTGAAGAAAATGGCGTGACGATAGTGGATGAAATTGAAGAATTTGATTATGGGAAATTCGTTCATATTATGGATATAGAGGGGAACAAAATTGAACTTTGGGAACCAATAGATAGCGTTTTCACTAAAATGGGCGGCGAAACGACTAAGTAACAAACAACAAAGTGCAATATACATGTGAAGCAAAATTCCCTATATAATTTTTGCAAAGTATATAGTTTTTCATAATAATAAAAAGCCAAATGTCAATAACACTAAATAGCTCAGTTCAATACTTAAAATCGATAGGGCCTAAAAAGGCGGAACTCTTTGCCACAATTGGGATAACTACAATTCATGATTTATTGTACTTTTTCCCTAGTAGATATCTAGATAGAACAACAATACTTGATAGTTCTAAAGTCTCTAACTTTGTTGCATCTGGGTATAAAAACGAAATTACAATTATTGGTAAAGTTGCCGATACTGAAGAAATTAGATATGGGAAACGTAATATTTTTAAAGTCTCGTTTAAGGATGAAAAAGGATTTTTTGAATGTGTTTGGTTTAGTGGAATAAAGTTCTTTAGAAATCGTTTCAAAGAAGATGATTACTATGCTATATCTGCAAAACCGGTAATCACAAAATATGGACATTTACAATTTGCGCATCCAGATTTTGATAAGCTCTCCTCTAGTGAATCTGTGGACTTTAGGAATACTGGAAAAATCATTCCATTTTATAGAGTTCCAATAGAACTTAAAAAGTCGAACCTTGGAGATTTAAGCTTTCGAAAAGTTGTCTCTTCTGCTGTTACTCAGTGCATAGATGAAATAAAAGAAACTCTTCCAAATGATATTATTTCAAGCAATAATTTGCTAGATATAAAAGCCACTATTAAAAACAAACATTTTCCAGAATCAATTGGTTTGCTTGATAGAGCCAACTACAGACTAAAGTTTGAGGAATTATTCTACATCGAATCTTTAATTGCGCTCAAAAAGAGTAAACAAAAAAAGAGCAATGGAATTAGTTATATAGTAGATATTCCATTAGTGAAAGAGTTTTTAAGCTCACTAAGTTTCTCACTTACCAAAGCTCAACTAAATGCTTTGCATGATATCAGATTAGATTTGGAAAGTTCAATTCCGATGAACCGACTTTTACAAGGAGATGTTGGAAGTGGTAAAACAATAGTTGCCCTTATTTCACTACTTATTGCTGTTTCAAACAAGAAGCAAGCTGCCTTCATGGCTCCAACTGAAATATTAGCCATCCAACATTTTAATAATTTGAAAGGAATGCTTGCAAATTTTAAAATTAATGTTCAACTATTGATTGGTGGACAAAAAGCAAAAGAGAAAAAAGAAACATATAAAAAGATGGAAAATGGTATTTCTGCTATCTACGTGGGAACACATGCACTTATCGAAGAAAAGGCAAAATTTAGTAATCTTGGATTAGTAATAGTTGATGAGCAGCATAGATTTGGAGTAGCACAGCGCTCACGTTTAGTCACAAAATCATTTGCACCTGACGTCTTAGTTATGACGGCAACACCAATACCAAGAACCTTAACAATGACAATGTATGGTGATTTGGATGTTACTATTATTGATGAAATGCCAAAGGATAGAATACAGATAAAGACATATTTGCGAAGTGACAGTAAATTGGATAAAATATATAAATTCATAATTGATAGTGTTGATAAAGGATTGCAGGCTTTTATTGTTTATCCATTGGTCGAAGAATCTGATAAATTGGATTTGAAAGCTGCCGAACAGTATTATAAAGACCTTAACAGTTCGGTATTCAGTAAATATAAAGTCGGATTAATTCATGGTAAAATGAAGTGGGACGAAAAGAAAGAAACTATGCTAAAGTTTGCAAATAAAGAATTTGATATTTTAATTTCAACAACTGTGATTGAAGTTGGTATTGATATTCCAAACGCAAATATAATGGTGATAAATGACGCACATCGTTTTGGACTTTCGCAACTTCATCAATTACGAGGTAGAATAGGCAGAGGTACTGAACAGGGACATTGCATATTAGTAACATCGGAAGCTTTAAGTAAAAAACAATTTGATGCTACGTTTAGTTTTGATTTTCTCTCGGATGCACAAATTAAAAAGAATAAAACAATTATAAGACTCAATTCGTTAGTAAATCATATAAGTGGATTTAAGCTTGCTGAGATTGATATGAAACTCCGAGGTCCTGGTGACATTTATGGATTAAAACAGAGTGGTCTTCCAGATTTTAAATACGCTAACTTAGTTGAAGATCAAGATATTTTACTGAAAGCAAAAGAAGTAGCTTTTGATTTAATTGAGATGGATCCAAAATTATCTACGACTAAAAATGAAGTAATTAAAAATAATCTAAAGCTATTTTATAAGGATAATTTTCATTATTCAAATATTGCGTAATAATTGTGACTACTTTCTACGAGAATAAACCTAACTATTCTCAATAACCTAATCTGCAAAATAGTTTTGTTTGCAAATTCGATTTTAATTGCATAATAAGATTGGTTGTCGTATTTTATAACTATATACTTTACGATTACAAATAGAGGAGTTGTCATGATTGATCTTACCGCTAAGTTTTTATTCATTTTGCTTTTTTTTACTATTCCAATTTCTGGACAAACTGGGATATATCAGTTCCTTGTTAGCGATTCTTTAAAGGCTACTACAAAACTTGTTGAAATAGAAATTACTGAATTTACAACAGGGGATTATAAGTATGAGATAAAAACGATAGATGGTAAGGAAAACAAAAGCAAAGATTTAAAAGTATTTAAATTAGTTAACCTGAAAGAAAATATTTTTATATACCAAATATCAGAAAAAATCTTATTTGGTGATAAT
>CBDUTO010000109.1:0-14800 GCA_965370315.1 uncultured Melioribacteraceae bacterium | reverse complement strand
ATTTTTTAATAGTAATTGATGTTGATTAACATATGATGTTATTCTAATTTTTTTGGTAAAGTTGTTTCGCATCTCTTATGGGTTGTGATATAATTAATGTATCAACTATTCAAATTAGTTTAGCTTAGAAATGAAAAAATAGGTAAAAAAATGGAAATATGGGTGATATTTTCCTTTTTATGGAAAAATAGGTTTGTCAAAGTGCAATTCTGGGTATCATGCTGTAATATTAGGTAAATACTTCGCCCATAGTGGAAATATAGGTATATTGTTAATCTGTTTTGTTAAAGTGTATTAAATATGTTTAACTTTTATAAACAATGGATGCACTTTTCAATAAATTAAAGGAGAGATCTTTTTCTCTCCTTAATAAAATTAATTTAAGCAGCACAATCTTTTACATAATTTTCAATTGTCTCTAATACGTTATCACTCTCTTTCAATTCAATAAAAAGTTCTTGAAGTTCATCCCTTCTGAATGAGAGTTTTGGAGCATCAAGTTCTTCTATAAAAATAGTACTATAATTCTTTTTCTATCTTCTCAATTGTTAGAGGTGCTGAGCCTTCGTAGTGGTTATTTACATTGAGGTAAAGTTTTGAATCTATTGCTGTAAGGGGTTTGATTACTTCTATTATTAAATGGAGTTCATCATCTTTTGGTTGGATGATTTTATTCCAATGGTTTTTAGATTCTGCTTCGATTCCTTTTCGATTGGAACCATGTAAACGTATTACTGTTGTATTTGTCAGTTGGTTTTTGAAATTGTTAAATACTTCCACTATGCTCGGCATGAAGTAGCCTAGTAAGAAGACATGGGCAATGTTATTCTCTTCTAGGAATTGGAAGTATTCTGCTTTTAGATAGTTTGGGTTTCGGATTTCTATTCCGATAGGGATTGATTTATCAATAGTATTTCTGAAGTGCTGGAACTTATCAATAAACTCTGTGAGTGAATCCATCTTTTGTTTGTTTAGATACTCGAACTGGGATATTAGAACTCCGACTTTATCAAGTATTGGTTCTATAGAATGGATGAATGACTTCACTACTTTTGTATGGATGTGTGAGAGCAAGGCTATTAGGCATTTTGATTGTGAACTTAAAATCATCCGGAGTGGATTCATTATATTTCGCCACTACATTTGGTTTGGGAAGATACACTTTCCCTTTATTGAGAGACCAGAACCATTGATCTATCTTTACAGTATTGTAGTGTCTTGAGTATTCTTCCAAGTAGTCGAATTCACCAAAGTCTGGATAGACTAAACCATTCCAAGAATCATATTTCCAACTGCATGTTCCAATTCGCATGGAGTAAATATAACGAAGTGCCATAATTAAAACTGAGCAAAATGATTTCTTTGCGAAATAATAACTAATAAAATGGTCAACGTATTTTAGGGAAGGCCACATACAGATATAAAAATTACTGATAAACACTATATAAGTTATAATACTCGAAGGGTTAGAAAAGATATGCAGTCAATTACTTATGATAGTTTTTTTGGAAGGGTGATTGAGTAGGGATATGCAAAAGGTGTTATAGTTTTTATTTTGTTGATTCTTTAAAATGAAAAAAACCTTGTAAGATATAATCTTACAAGGTTTTAGTGTTGCGGGGTCGACGAGACTCGAACTCGCGACCTCCTGCGTGACAGGCAGGCGCTCTAACCAAACTGAGCTACGACCCCATTACGAACTTCAATTGTCAAAAAGAACGAATCCAAAATTACGAACATTTTTATTTTTATGCAAATTAAATTTTATAACTCTTTTGTACCAAAGCAAACTCCAACTGCTTTTGCAGTTAAAACTGCTTGATCAGTTGGTGTTACTAACTTTTGACTTTTAACTGCATTTTCAATAGTTACACTTTTAACTTCGTTTCCTTTTAAAGCAGCCATGCGACCAAACTTCTTCTTAATTGCTAAATCAATTGCGAATACTCCAAACTTTGTTGATAAAATTCTATCGTATGGAGTAGGAGATCCACCTCGTTGAAGGTGTCCTAGAATTGTGTACCGAGTTTCTAATCCAGTATTCTCTTCTATATTTTGTGCAACAACGCCTGCTACACCACCAAGTTGAATTGGGTCAGTTCTTTTAGCGTCTGTTTTCTTTACAACAAGTTCCCCACCTTTTGGTTTTGCACCTTCGGCTACACAAACAATACTATATTTTTTACCCATCATTGAGCGGCGTTTTACTTTTTCATAAATGGCTTCCCAATCAAAGGGCATTTCAGGAATTAATATTATATCAGCACCCCCAGCTAATCCACCATTTAGTGCTAACCATCCGGCGTATCTGCCCATTGCTTCTATTACCATTACTCTATGATGTGCCGATGCAGTAGTTCTTAACCTATCAATTGCCTCAGCAATAACATACACAGCTGAATCGTGACCAAAAGTTAAATCGGTTGCTTCTAAATCGTTATCAATGGTTTTTGGAACACCAACTACATTCATTCCAAGATCAGCAAGTCCTTTTGAGATATGCATTGTTCCATCACCGCCAATTGCTATTAATGCGTCAAGCCCCCATGCATCATAATGCTCCATGGCTTCTTTAGATTTATCAGTAATTTTTATTTCGCCATCAACTTCTACTGGCCAATGGAAAGGATCACCTTTGTTGGATGAACCAAGAATAGTTCCTCCTTGAGAGAGAATTCCAGAAACATCTTTATCGTAAAGTTGAACTGCTTTACCAGTCACTAGTCCTTCAAAACCATCAATTATTCCAAGAACTGTTAATCCTTTATCTAGTGCCGGTTTGGTTACGCCTCTAATTACAGCATTTAAACCTGGGCAATCGCCCCCACCTGTTAAAATTCCAATTCTCTTAATTTGTTTTCCTCTAGTCATCGTGTCCTCGCTAATATTAAATCTTAAATATATTTTTGAACAGTTTTAAAATGAACTTTCGAAACTTTATTTATCTCTTCGAACGAGTATTTTTTCATAAAGAATTTTACAGTCAGTTCTACATTGTTCGAGGCTCCTTTCGGAAAATCGAATAGTTCATTTTTCATTTTAATAAACCACCAGTTAAAAGTATCTCTTGCAATAATTGATGCGGCTGCAACTCCAATATATCTTTCAGCTTTTGGTATTTGTAAAATATCAACATTATTATCGGAACGTTTACTAGAAATGTTTATAGGTCTATTACTAAATTTATCTACAATAACATTATTACATTCAAATTTATCTAGCAAATTTGAAATTGCTTTTGAATGAGCCCAGGTTAGTAATGCATTTAAATTATTAAATTTACTATAAAGTTCATTATACTTTTCTGGAAATAGAGGAATAGTTTCAAAATTATTTGGGAATTCACTTCTAATCAGTTTTGCAATTTTAGTAATTTGTACCTCACTTAAATCCTTACTATCTCTAACTCCATACGATGCTAGCTTAACTTTTGTTTTTTCATCAACATAAAAAGCTGTTGTTATTAAAGGACCAAAAACATCACCTTTGCCAGATTCATCACTACCAATATATGTTTTGGGCTCATCAGTATTTTTATTCATGAAATCGAGTTGATGTTGTTCAAAGATAATTTGGTTTAATTCACTATAAAGTATTGAGTCCTTATTCCCTTGAAGAATAACTTTTACACCTTTTTTCCCAAAATAGACTTGTACCTTTAGTTTATCTTTATCACTCGATGCTGTAAATTCATAATTATATAGCTTCTCATGAATTTCTGCACATTTAATTTGGCTGGCAACTAATTCAGTTTTAATTGAGTTAATTCTATTATATGAAATATTCTTTATATCCAATCTTTTCAGTCTAATTTATTTTAAATAATAATATACTAAGAATAATGCTTTTAGTTTCTTGTTAGGAATAGAAACTGATTTTATTAATAATTAAAAATAATGAATTCTCAAGAAATTAGAAGCCTAAAATAGGAATGAATATTTGTAAGGGCTGTTTACTCAACGAAAATTCTTTGTTTTTAAGCTGTAATAACATTATATTTTTTTAAATTCAAATATATTTTTAAAAGGGCATGCAGAATTATGTTTTATTTCTCTTAACGATTTCTTAACTTTCGAAAATTATTTAAAATGATTCCTTTGATTATTGGGAGGTACTATGAGGAAAAGTTTATTTGTTCTAATTCTTCTTTTTTTATCACTATCCGCTTCAAATATTGTTGCTGACTACGATTTTGCCACTACTGGTAAAATTGCAGGTAGAACTACAGATATTGCAACTGGAGATCCACTTCCTTTTGTAAATATCATAGTTATGGGTACAAATTATGGAGCAGCATCTGATATAGATGGCTATTATTCAATTCTTAATATACCACCAGGTACTTATGAAATTAAAGCTTCGGCTATTGGATTTAGTTCTACTATTGTAAAAAATGTTAGAGTTTCAATTGACTTAACAACAAACATCGATTTATCTCTTTCTGAGACTTCACTTTCACTTGGCGAAGATGTTATTGTTGTTGCTACAAGACCACTTATCCAAAAAGATTTAACAGCTTCTACAGCAGTTATTGGTGATGATATAATAAGAGAATTACCAGTAACCGACTTGGGAGATGTACTAGCACTTCAAGCTGGTATTGTTATTTCGAATGACGGTGGCATACACATTAGAGGTGGTAGAGCTGGGCAAGTTGCCTATCAAATTGATGGTGTTCCTGTAACAGATTCTTACGATGGAAGTGCTGTTGTTGAAGTAAACCAAAATGCTGTTAAAGAGATGCAAGTTATTAGTGGTGCTTTTAATGCTGAGTATGGGCAAGCTCTTTCGGGTGTAATCAATCTTGTTACTAAAGATGGTTCAAACGATTTCTCTGGTTCTGTTCAAGCCTATAGTGGCGACTATGTTTCTAATAGAACCGATGTGTTTTGGAATATTAATGAAATTGATCCTATAAATATTGCTAATATTGAAGGTAGCTTAAGTGGACCAATTATAAAAGACAAATTGTATTTCTACACTAACTTAAGATATTATAGAGATAACGGTTATTTGTACGGAAGAGATCAATTCTCAGTCTCTGACTTTGCAACGGAAGTTCCTAACTCTGGTGGATCAGATTTTTGGTTTGTTGGTACAGATGGAACTAACTTTTTTCTATTAGACTCTACCATTACAGATAAGTATGTATCTCTTAATCCGTTAGAAAGATTTTTCGGACAACTAAAGTTTACCTATGTAATTGGCGGTGGAATGAAGTTAAGCTATAACTTTATTGGCGACAAACAGAATTATCAAGATTATTCTGAAGGAGCAAAACTTACACCAGGTAATAACTTACAACGATTTAGAGAAGCTACAACACATATCCTAAACTTTAATCATGCTATTTCTAATAGTAGTTTTTACACACTTAGTGCAAGTTATTTTGATAAAAACTATCATCATTATTTATTTGAGGATATTAATACTGGTAATCCAGATAAACCAACTGAATATGTGGATAATACTATTCATCAAACCCCTGCTTATAGTTATGCTATAGGTGGAACTGATAATAATAGGTTTGAAAGATATACAAAATCTTTTATTGCTAAATTTGACTGGGTTTCCCAACTAACTCAACAAGTAAATCTGCAATTTGGTGCTAATTATAAAAAACAGGAAATCTATTATCATGATATAAATTTACAATCAAGGTATGAGGGTGATGATCCTAACAATCAAGTTCATAATGTGTATATTCCTCCTCTTAGTAATACTGATAATGATGAGTACCTCCATAAACCAACAGAGGTTGCTGGATATGCTCAAGTAAAAATAGAGGCTTTTAATATGATTATTAATGCTGGTTTACGATTTGATATGTTTAATCCAGATGGCGTAACACTTTCTGATCCAAGGGACCCAAATTATTTAAGTCCACTAAAGTCAACAAATCAATATAATGATTTGAATGGAGATGGAGAAATAACACCTGATGAAAGTATTCCCTCAAATAGAAAGACAGATGCTGAAAGGTTAGATTATTGGTATAATGATGCAACAATTAAAACTCAAATTTCACCTCGCATTGGTCTTGCATTCCCAATTACTGATAAGGGAGTAATTCACTTTTCGTATGGTCACTTTTTCCAACTTCCTAGATATGAGTATTTATATTCAAATCCTGAGTTTGAACTTGAAATTAGTGATAGTGATACTGATATATTTGGTAATGCTGACCTCAGACCGCAAAGTACAGTAAAAGGTGAAATAGGACTTCAGCAACAAATAGGTGAATTTTCTGCTATTGATGTGACTGTTTTCTTTGAAGATTTTAGAGACTTAACAGGAACTCAATCTACCGAAGTAATTGCGTATAACCAGTCAGGATATTATAAATATGAGAATTCCGATTTTGGATTCTCTAAGGGATTCGCACTAAAATACTCACAGCGTATTGCGGGTGGCATCGCTGTTAATTTAGATTACACATTTGCTGAGACAAAAGGGAATTCGTCCAATCCTGCTGATTCTAGAAATGCAGTTAATGGTGGTGCACTTCCAGAAACAATTATTGCTCCTCTCGATTGGGATCAAACTCATACTTTAAATGTTTCAATTGTTTATGCAAAAACTCATGACTGGGGTTTCTCTTTAATAAGTAACTTCTTTACTGGACAACCTTATACACCAGGTGTAAATAAGTTTACTCGTGTAACGCAAAATGCATATCCAAGAAATAGTGATACAAAACCAACTAATTTTAATATCGATATGCGTGTATATAAAGATTTTGCAATCGGTGCAAATTATATCTCAATTTTTGCTCGTGTTATGAACTTACTTGATTGGGAAAACCCAACTAATGTTTATTCAGATACTGGTGATCCTTATTATACGATTTCTAGTACTGAGGCTGCACGTATTAATCCAAATATGTATTATAATACACTAGACGAAAACTATACTAATCCAACTTTCTTCTCTCAACCAAGAAGAGTGGAAATTGGTTTATCATATAATTTTTAAAATTATTCAGGTAAAAACATGATATTTAAAATACTTAAAATTTTTATGGTGTTATCACTTGTAGCTTCGTTACAGGTTCTAGCACAAGGTAGTGGTGATGCAACATTACGTCGAGTAGGGTTTCATACTGGAAACAGAGTAGGAATTTCTTTCTATAATGATGGTGCAATTACTGGCTTTCGTCAGGGATTCGACATAAGAGGTGAGTGGCCTCTTGGATCTGGAGAAAATTATATTGGTGATGTTACTCCCTTAATTGGTATTGAATTTACTAATACAAATGGTAATACGCTTCAATCAGTTACAATTTCTCGTGGTCCAAGAAATAGACAAGGTGAAGAGCGTCATGATTCCTTAGGTTATTTTTGGGGATGGGATCCAATTCCAGGATTTCTAAATCCAAATGGTGAATCTGTTGCAATGAGTCATTTGCAAAACTCATGGCCTATTGGTGGATGGGCAGACCCTGGTGGTTTCCCTGAAGTAGTTGATTATGTTGATGCAGATGGTAACACAGAATGGTGGGGCTATTTTGGTCGTGGATTAATGCAAGCAGACCAAGAGAGTTACTTTATTGCCGACGATCAAAATGATGATGAGTTTAATGGAGTTAATGAAGCTTACGAAGCAACTCTTTGGGTTCCAGATAGTTCAGACTTATATAGACATGGTATGGGTTTACAATATATTCAAAGAGGATTCCAATGGGCAAGTTTCTTAGCAGAAGATGTTGTTTTTTGGCTGATGGATATTCACAATGAAGGTACTGCTAATTATCGCCGTGCAGATTTTGGTACTGTTGTTGGTACACTTGCTGGCGGTGACGGAGATAGTGGTGATGATCTTGGATTTTTTGATACAAAAAGATCAATTACTTATTCTTGGGATAGTGATGGAATTGGTAACAAAGGTCAAGAAGTTGGATACGTTGGCTATGCCTATTTAGAATCACCTGGTAATCCTTTTGATGGTATTGATAATGATGGTGACTCACAAGATCCTTCTTCGCCAGTCTTTAGTTTTCCAGATTTTTTAGAGAAAAATTACTCTGCTGGTGATAAAGTGGTTCTTATTGAAGAAGATACTTATGAAAGAACAATTTATACTCTTGGTTCTCTACCAGATACAGTTTATTCACTTGGCGAGATGATTGTTGTTGAAGATGGCGTTGCTCTAAGAGAAGGGCATATTGGTGAAGTTATTAATGGTGTCTCTATACCTGACTCTACTGCATTTGATGGTATTGATAATGATTTAGATGGTTTAATTGATGAGAACGAATCATTGCATTTAGCTTCTAGAGATATTAATGATCAAGATCCATTAAAATATATAAATTACCTTACTGGTGAAGGAATGAACGATTTGCTTATTGATGAGAGAAGAGATAACGATCTTGATGAAGATGGTGACTGGGCTTCGGACTCTGATGATTTAGGACAAGATGGTATAGGTCCTGATGATGACAATTACCCTGGTCCAGATTTTGGTGAAGGTGATGGTGTGCCAACACAAGGTGAACCAAACTTTGGCAGAACTGATCCTGATGAATCAGATCAAATTGGATTAACTGCATTTAACTTTTTTAATATTAGTGCTTCTCCAGATATGTCAAATGATTCTCTATTGTGGGGGAGAATGACTCCTGGTAGATTCGATGAAATTCCTCCCGAGTTCCCGCAAGATGGAGATTTTATATATGCATCTGGTTATTTCCCATTAATGGCTCAATCAGTTGAACGTTTCTCTGAAGCATTATTATTTGGTGAAGATTTAAAAGATATTCAAAGTAACCAAAAAATAGTTCAGCAGATATATAATTCTGGCTACAAATTCCCTCAACCTCCTAGAAAACCAAAAATTACTATTACACAAGATGATGGTAATGTGGTTATCTATTGGGATAACGGTCCTACAGAAAGATCTAAAGATTTTATTACTAAGAAACGAGATTTCCAAGGATATAAAATTTATAGAGCAACTGATGCTGGTTTCCGTGATGCAAGATCCATTACAAATGCATTTGGTGTTTTAGCATTTGATAAAGCAATTGCACAGTATGATCTGGCAGATTCAATTAGTGGATTCTATTATCCAAGTGCTTCAATGTTAGAGCAAGTGGGTGGAACTACTTATTATCTAGGTGATAACACTGGAGTTATCAATAGATTTATTGATTCTACAGTAACATCAGGTGTTACATATTACTATGCAATCTGTGCTTATGATTCTGGTGAAGAAGAGTTAGAAATATTTCCATCTGAGAATTCAAAATTTATTTTCCGGGAAGCCTCAGGAAATGTAATTGTTGATGATAACACTGGATACATTACGCCAGGCAGAAGACCTACAGGATATGACCAAGCTGATTTAGCTGACTTTGTTAAGAGCGACACTTACAAAGGGACAGGAGATATTGTTGTAGAAATGATAGACGATGCAGCTGTTAATAATAATTTCACTTACGAGTTAACTTTTAGAGATACTGCTCTTCAAGGTTATACACAAGATTATACATTATTAGATTTACAAACACCTGATACAGTTTACACTCCTTTAGCTAATAATACTGAGATTGTAAATCCAGGCGATTCAATTTATGTAGCTGGTGAAGATACAGTTTATGTAAATGGAAAATTAGTTGAAGTTACTTCAGACTATTATGTTGCTGAGTATGATACACTAATAAATAAATCCACTACATTTACTGGTAATACAGAAATTGTTCAAGGATTTAGATTACAAATTTATAATGATTGGAAAATTAAAGAAGACACTTCTCGTTCTGGATTTGTTGATATTACGGATTCTTCAACTGCAAACTATACTTTTGAAGTATTTACAAATTTAGCAGATACTACTGAGAATGGAATAGATATACCAAACGACTATGAAATTCAATTTTTTGATTCTGACATTGGTGTTTCTGTTGCAGATACAATTACAGAAAGGTTCTTAGGTTCAATAAGACTCACTACAATAATACCTGATACAACAACAAATATTAAAGTATTTAATAAAACTACTGGCGAGGAGATAGATTACGTCTTTTTCGTCACTGGTACTTTAACTACATTTTATAATATTTGGTTTAAAGAAGTTGTCAATGGAAATTATATTAGAACATGGCGAGTTAATATAAATTACTTAGAACCCGAAATCCCTCTGGAAACACAAGGTAAGTTAATGATTACAACAGCAAAACCATTCAGCAGAGTAGATGCTGTTACTTTTAAACTTAAAGGTCCTAGTATTGATGAATCTGGAAATTCGACGAATCTGGATTTAATCAAAGTTGTTCCAAACCCATATGTGGTTACTCATATTGGTGAAGCTGCACTATTAAGTAGTCAAACTAGTGGACGTGGAGAGAGAGAAATACGATTTACTCGTGTTCCACCTGGATCTAAAATCACAATATTTACTGTTCGAGGAGATAAAATTCGTACACTCACTCAAGATGAACTTTTTGTTGGTAATGTTTTTTGGAACTTACGAACTGAAGAAAATCTTGATGCAGCTTATGGAGTTTATATTTTTGTTGTTGAGGCAGAAAGTGGCGAAACAAAAATCGGCAAATTTGCCTTGTTAAAGTAACGGAGAAAGATAATGAGAATAAAATTATTAATCATAATGATAACTTTTTCGGTGAGTTTGCTTGGGCAATCTAAAACTGGCTCAACTGCTGCACCGTTTCTAAATATTGGAATTGGACCCCGCTCTATTGCTATGGGTGGTGCATTTGTTGCAACTGCAGATGATGTATCATCAATTTATTGGAATCCAGCTGGTGCCTCAAGAATGAATAAAAGTGGAGCTCTATTTGCACACTCAAAATGGATTGCTGATATAGACTACAATTGGGCTGGTGCTGTAATTAATATGGAAGATGCTGGAGTTTTTGGTATCTCTGTAACTAATCTTGACTATGGCGATATGGATCTAACAACACTTAGTGAGCCCGGTGGAACTGGTGGTACATTCACAGCTAATGATATGTCAATTGCAATTACATATGCAAAAAATCTTACTGACCGATTTTCAATAGGTGGTAGTGTAAAATATATTTCACAAAATATCTGGAATTCTTCTGCTTCAACTATAGCTGTTGATTTAGGAGTGCTTTTTCATTCCGATTTTTATGGCTTGCGAATTGGTGCTGCTATCACTAATCTTGGTGGCGACATGCAAATATCAGGTAGTGATCTTAGTGTTCAACATGATATAAATCAAACGATATATGGAAATAACGACCAAATACTTGCAACATTAAACACAGACAAATGGCCTTTACCATTAACATTTAAAATTGGTATTGCAATGGATGTGTTAAAAATGGAAGACCATAGAATTACTCTTGCTGCCGATGCTTTGCATCCGAGTGATAATAAAGAGTCGTTGAATATTGGAATGGAATATGAACTTTTTAGTATGATTGCATTAAGAACAGGATATAAATCATTAGGTTTAGAAAATTCGGAAGAAGGTTTAACATTCGGATTTGGACTTAAATACGATTTTGCTCCATCTTTAGGTCTATCAATTGATTATGCATATCAGGAATTTGGTATCTTAAAAGATACTCAACATTTTTCAGTTGGTGTCTATTTTTAGTAAGATTATAGCGCGCAGATTGAACTGATTTAAAAGATATGAACAGATTTTTCATTATAGATTTTTATCCGTTATGATTTGTTAAATTTGTTTACTCAGCGTGCCATTTCTTTGCATTCAAAACATCCTAAATCCTTTATATTATTGAACGATATTTCTTGTAGTTATTGAAAAAATAGACTAAGTTGCAAAATAGTATTTAGGTTTTTAGTATTATAATAATAACATCGGATGCCCTATTGAAAAAATTATATATTTTATTATTTGTATCGATTCAATTACTTGTATTGAGCTCAATAGATGTATTAGCCCAAACCGATTCTCCTAAGCGTGAATTAAGAGGTGCATGGCTCTCAACAGTAGGAAATATTGACTGGCCAACAACTCCATCAAATTCAACAGAAAAAAAGATTGAAGATTTAATAGGCATAATTGACTATTTAAAGGAGTCAAATATTAATGCCGTTGTATTTCAAATTAGACCTGCATCTGATGCTATGTATGAATCTAATGTTGAACCTTGGTCATCCTGGTTAACAGGAAAACAAGGAAAAGCCCCATCTCCATTTTTCGATCCATTAAAAATTGCAATTGAAGAATCTCACAAGCGCGGTATGGAATTACATGCTTGGCTAAATCCATATAGAGTTAGATTAGCCAGATACGGTTTGACTTTGGATGAACAAAATATTGCTATGCGGCATCCTGAATGGGTGTTACATATTGATGGTGATGAGATCATGGATCCAGGTATACCTGAAGTACGACAACATATTGTAGATGTTATTACAGATATTGTTTCAAGATATGATCTTGATGCAATTCATTTTGATGATTATTTCTATCTTGAAGGAATTACAAACCAAGATGCTCAAACTTTTGCTGATTATCCAAATGGATTTACTAATTTAGGTGATTGGAGACGTAACAACGTAAATGAATTGTTGCGTATGATTTATGCAACTATTCAGGCTATAAACCCTCGTGTAAAATTTGGTCAAAGCCCTCCTGGAATATGGAAAAGTGGAACTCCCGAAGGAACATATGGATGGAATGTTTATAGCTCAATTTATTGTGATGCTGTAACTTGGTTGGATGAACAAATTATAGATTACCTTGCTCCACAGCTATATTGGTCGTATGGTGGTGGACAGGATTATGGCAAGCTATCTACTTGGTGGGGAAGCGTAAGTAACGATAGACATATCTACCCTGGACTTGCTTACTATCGCGTTGGTGAAGCTTCATTTGATAAAACACAAATTGGAAAAATGGTTCGCTCTAATCGTGTAACGGATGGTATATTTGGTGAGGTATATTTTACATCCCATAATTTTGAAGATAATTTGGGTGGTATAACTGATACTTTACAAAATGATTTATATAAATATCCAGCACTACTTCCAATAATGGATTGGAAAGATACTGATGCTCCAAACAATCCAACTAATTTAAGATTTGATAGAGTTACAGGAATTGGAACAACTGCTTTAACTTGGGATATTCCAAGTGGGGAAGAGATAAAGTTTTACGTTTTATATCGTTCTGAAGATGCCAATTTTGATACAACTGATATTGCTAATCCAAAGAATATTTTTAAAATAACTTCAAATAGTTTTGTTCAGATAGATGAAAACTTTCCTACAAATAATGCTAATTATTATGTAACAGCTCTTGATTGGAATAATAATGAAAGTAGTGTAAGTAATAAATTTGAATATCAACCTTCAATTGTTTTGCCAGATGTTCCAAATTTGGTATTACCATTAAATGCAGCTATTGATGTTCGAGATACCCTTCAACTAGTTTGGAATTACGCAAACAATGCAAATTCTTATTCTTTTGAATTATCTACAGATGTAGATTTTGCAAATATTATTTTTGCAGAAAGTTCATTGCTAGATACATCCTATCAAATTACTGGTTTATCTGGTGAAACAGAATACTTCTGGAGAGTTAAAACTGTTAATCTTGCTGGAGAAAGTGATTTTGCAATTAGCTATAATTTTACAACTGTTTATCCAGTAGCTCCAATTCTTTACACGCCATTATTTCAAGAAGTTGAGGTTGATTTAAATCCACTCTTTACTTGGTCTACTAATCCTATTTCAGATTCATATCATTTTATTTTATCCGAAGGACTTGGAATAGATTCTGAAAAATATGTTGTCGATACAATTTTAACTGATACATCTTTTCAAGTATCGAATTTGAAACCTGGAACTTTTTATGCTTGGACTGTTAGCGCAACTAATGTTTTTGGAAATAGTCTCTGGGCTGATTTATTCCAATTAAAGACTCAAATAATTCTTCCTGATGTTCCCACATTATTATCTCCTGTAAACGATCTAAGTACGTTAGGTGATACTGTTGCATTTATTTGGGAAGGAAGTGAATATTCGGATGATTTCAGAATTCAAGTTTCATCTATGGAATCATTTTCAAATAGAATTTATGATCTTGATAATTTAATGGATACTACAATTACGCTTGATGGTTTCGAAGGTGCTACAACTTACTATTGGAGAATTAGAGCAAATAACAATGGGGGAAGCAGTGCCTTTTCTGAAGCGTTTAAGTTTACTACTGGATTCCCAATTATGTCGTCACTAATATATCCTGAAGATGTCTCTTTGGATGTTGAGATAAATCCAACGTTTATTTGGAATAGTTCTGATTTGGCTACCGAATACAATATACAGTTATCTGAAGGTCTGGATATTAACTTAGATAATTTATTAATTGATTCTTTAGTAGCTGATACAACATTGAAATATGAAAATCTTGAGGTTAACAAAATTTATTCTTGGCGTATTTTAGCTAGAAATGATTTTGGTGAAAGTAATTGGACAGGAATATTCAAATTTAAAACGGCTGTAGATTCAGTTGTATCTATTGAGGAAATTGATTCGGAACTTCCTCAAGAATATACTTTAGAGCAAAATTATCCTAATCCATTTAACCCTGTAACAACTATTTCATTTGGAATACCTGAAAGTGGTATGACTTCGTTGAGGGTTTATAATATAATTGGTCAGGAAATTGCAGTACTTATTAGTGAAAATTTACAAGCAGGACTATATAATATTTCATTTGATGCTACTGACATGCCGAGTGGATTATATTTATATAGATTACAATCGAAAGATTTTGTATCAATAAAGAAAATGTTATTAATTTTGGCTGGTCTTCTTCTTCAACCAATTGCAGT
>CBDUTO010000108.1:0-14873 GCA_965370315.1 uncultured Melioribacteraceae bacterium | reverse complement strand
CTGGAATTTTGTTCAAACCTCCAAGGTTTTTAAACCTTGGAGGTTTAATACGTTTAAGCCTTCGCCTAAAAAAGCCCCAAGCCTAACTCTTCTATTCCTAGAAACAACAATTATTACAAATAACTATTTTGTTAAAAATAAAATCAATATTTTTCATTTGTCTGGATACGTAATAGTTAGGCAGTAACATAGCGGAACTATAATTAGTAGAAATTAAGTAGCATATTTATTTCTACTCTAATACAAAACAACACTTTGCAACTATAATACATTAATCCCTTTGGAGCTTATTAAATGAGTTGGATATACTTAATACTTGCTGGTATCTTCGAAATTGGTTGGCCAATAGGTCTAAAGATATCTCAAACTTACAACAAACTATTTTTAGGAATTCTGATAGCAGTTATTAGCATGATGCTAAGTGGAGGGTTACTATGGCTTGCCCAAAAAGAAATTCCTATAGGGACTGCTTATGCTGTTTGGACTGGAATTGGTGCTGTTGGGACATTTCTTGTTGGTGTAATGTTTTTTAATGATCCTACAAGTTTATTAAGATACTTTGGAATTATACTAATTATTTCTGGGGTTGTAGTGTTAAAATTGGCTCATTAACCCTACTAATTGGAATAAAGAATTAAAGCAAATGAGGAAACTAAATGAATAATAAAAACATTCCATTTCAAACAATTGATTGGTCTCAGATTCCAAAAACTGAATATCATGGAGAAACGGGGTTGGCATATTGGCAAACTGTTCAGTTTCCTGGATTAAGAGTTAGACTTGTTGAATACAGTGCTGGTTATCTTGCTGATCATTGGTGTGAAAAAGGGCATTTAGTTTATTGTATTGAAGGTAGTGTCATAAATGAGCTTAAAGATGGTTCAAAATCGCTGTTAAAACCTGGAATGTCATATATAGTTTCAGACGGTTTGAGTTCGCACAGATCAGTTACAAAAGAAGGTGTAAAATTACTTATTGTTGATGGTGATTTTTTGAAATTAAATGGTGAGTAATAAAATGAACTTAGACCTTAAAATGTTAATAGCAGAACGTTTCAGAAATACCACACTAGGTTTTTTTAGAATAAAGAGAAATTTAAAGATAACCTCTCTTTCAGATGATGAAACAATAAAATATTTAAGAGAAATAATACTTTTAACCCCACTTGAAGATATAAATACAAAAGGAAAAAACCACTATTTTACCTGTTTTAAAAGCAATGCTGTTTTAACTATAAACGCTCGCACCTTAACAGTTATAACAGCAAAACAAATCTCCAAGATTTGAAAGGTTTATAGAAAACATAAAATAACAGTATTTCTAAACCCCCAAGGCTTCTACCACACTATTTCACATTATTTTTCCCCTTGTTACTGTCAAAAAACCAATTTTCATGTAATGTTGTTGTGACGTCGCCTCAAAAAGAGATATTTCTTGCAACGTACTTAGTACGTTTGCCCAAAAAGAGATATTTCTTGTAACGTACTTAGTACGTTTGCTCAAAAAAGAATATTTCTTGTAACGTACTAAGTACGTTTGTCTAAAATCCAATTTTGCTACTTTCATTTTTATATTATTTAGAAACTTGAGTTTAATTTTGTTAATAAAACAAGAAAAGCTTTTAGTTTTAATGAAAAGTGTGTGAGTAATTTATTTGCATAAAGATTCCCGCAATTTGCTAATAATAGCCATATACCCCCACCAAAGCATTACTTTTAGATTATAAAATTGCGGGAATCTATTCTTGTATGATTTAATAATGAGCAAAGCAAACCTCCGAGGTTTCTAAAACCTCCGAGGTTTTAAAGGCTACAAAAACCCCCGCCCCTAACTTTACTATTATTCATTTGTAGTAAGTATTGTAAATAACTATTTTAACCATAAATAAAATATTTGTTTAACTACGTTTGGCATTAGAGGGCGAAACAGTTACAAAAATCTCCCTTTTATTTAGTAGTGCTATACGGCGTTGGGCTGTATTGTTAGTGATTATTGAATGTGGAGTTAAAAAATGACCGAAAAGACGGACTTTAACGATTGGCTAACGCGTGAATTCGCAAAAAGGGAGTTCACGGATTCCACTATTGAAAACTACAGCATTCGTTTAAATAAATTATTTTCCAATTACCCTGATACTAAACCAGTTGACATTAGTTTTGAGCAAATCAAAGAGTACATTTCGTTTATCGTAAAACGAAAAAAGTACGCTCCTGCCACTATTCATCAAACAGTTCATGCATGCCATTGCTTTTATAATAGCATATTAAAAAGAAACTATGATATACACAACCTTCCGCGCCCAAGTAGAACACGAGAAGTCCCCGAACTTATGACGAAGGCGGAAGTCGTTGATTTAATTAGACTTGCTCCAAGCGAAAAATATAAACTATTGTTTTCCATTATATATTCTGCTGGTCTAGAAACAATTGAGGCCGCAAGGCTTAATGTTACTGATATTGACCTTAGGCGAAAAAGAATAAAAATTGTAAGCCCTCGTACTGGTAAAAAAAGACAAGCAATATTAGCAGAACGACTTTGTGTACTGGTGCCTGACTATATAAAGGATAACAATTTAAAGAAATGGTTGTTTCCTGGTAGAAATATCGATGGTCACATAAATACCAGTACCATACAAAAATTATTTCCAAAAATATTGGCAAGAGCAGGAATAATAAAGGAACTAACGCCAAAATCCCTTCGTGTTGCCTATATCAAGCACATGGAAAGTCATGGTGTACCGCTCGGAAAAATATTAGAGAATCTCAATATTGCTTCAACTGGAGGAACACGGGACTTCTATGACAAAATTGGTTTTGATGATGTTGAAATAAATTTCACACCCCTTGATAGGTTGTATGGAAAATCTGAGAAGCACGGAGTTGATATTGCTTCATTACAAAAGCGAATTGCATATATTGAAAAATCTGAAGAAAGAGAATATCTTCTTGAGGCATTGAGTTGTTTTCGGGTTGGTGCACTACGAGCTGCCGTTGTCTTGACCTGGATTGCTGCTATTCGAAACATACAGTATAGTTGTTTACGACATTCACATTATTCCTTGAATCAATCTGCTACAAAACACTACCCGAAAGCCAAGGAAATTAAAAGGATAGAGGATTTTTCAACTTTAAAGGAAAGTATTGTCTTGAATGTTGCATGTGATTTAGGGGAAATTGATAAAAGCGAAAAAGATATCTTGGTTGAATGCCTAGGCTTGAGAAATAAATGCGGTCATCCAGGAAAATATTCTCCTAAACCACTAAAGGTATCTGCATTTATTGAGGATTTGCTAACAATAGTGTTCAGCAAGAATAAAAATCCATAACCCGCGTCTCAAAGCGTCCGCAGTTACGCCTGGTTCTTTCGTGTTTTGAGTGCGAGTATTTTTTTTTGTAAAATAAAAGTTAGTTAAGTTTTAAAATAAATTAAAGGTTGTAGCGTAAGCGTTTTTTAAGGTTAAAACTGCGGACGCTTTATGCATCAGCCGTTAGGTTACTAAAATGGGATTTGATTTAACAAAATTATTAGTTGTCGCTATTTCTTCTAGTGCGCTTTTTGATACAAGAAAAGAGCATTATATTTATTCGAAGCAAGGTCTCGAAAAATATGTAGAATACCAAATAAAACATGAAAACGAACCGTTGCCGAAAGGTGCTGGCTTTCCTCTCGCCGAAGCAATGCTTCAATTAAATGCAATAAACAAAAAAGATCAAAAAGTGGAAATAGTCATTATATCTAAAAATGAACCAGAGGCGGGATTAAGAATTATGAATTCGATCGAAAACTATCAGTTGTCAATATCAAGGACTGCATTTTTGGGAGGGGAATCTGTTGCTAAATACTTAAGCGCATACAATGTCTCACTGTTTTTATCAAAAAATGAAGAAGACGTGCGTAATGCTGCTGAGTTTGGATTTGCAGCAGGCTTACTATACGACCCACCAGATGATGACACTACCGAACTTAATCAATTAAGAATAGCATTCGATGGTGATGCAGTTATTTTTTCAGATGAAGCAGAGTTGATTTTTCAAAAAGATGGTATAGAAGCATTTTGGGAACATGAAAAAGCAAATGCAGAAAAACCTCTTCCTGATGGACCATTTGCCCCTTTTTTAAGAATGATAGCCAAAATTCAAAGAGGTTACAATATTACTAAAGAAAGCGAACTACCTCCAATTAGAACAGCATTGGTTACTGCCAGAAACAGTCCAGCACACAAAAGAGTTATTTTGACTTTGAGGGCATGGGGAGTTAAAATAAATGAAATGTTCTTTTTAGGAGGTGTTAGCAAAGATGAAATTTTGAAAGAGTTTCACCCGCATATTTTCTTTGATGATCAAGAAACTCATGCCAAACCTGCTTCTGCATTTGTGCCATCAGCTCGAGTGCCAACGAAAAAACTGAAACTCAAAGATGAAGATCAAGACTCATTTGACTTTAAATGACATCACCGAAACCTAACCCCTTAAATATGTTAAAAGTCAAGTGAGCGTAGCGATATTGCACAAAAATATTTTATTTTTGGTGCGTGTAAAAAGTTTTTATAATATAAAAGTAGTTCGAAATAGTTAAGTTTTTAAATAATCAAAGGTTGTAGCGTAAGCGTTTTTAAAGGTGAAAACTGCGTCGCTTTATGCATCAGCCGTTATGTTGCAGTGCTTATGGTTTGGAAAGCAGAAAATAATAAGATATACAAATTAGTTTTATTGGATACGAACGCTTTGAGTGAAATCGTTGAAAATAGGGATGGTTCTGGGATGGGATTTACCCAAAAATATCCATCTGAATCATTTGCCCCAGCTTTTACGGTTTATAACTTAATAGAAATGCGTCGATCTGAAAAAGTATTTAATAACTTCATAAAGTTCTTTTCAAGATATCCTTGTTTTTTACTAAAAACTCAGGATATGATTTTTCAAAGTGAAATTGAAAACTATTATAAAGCAGAAAATATAAGTATTCTGTTTAATGCATTTTCTTCTTTTGCAAAAGATGATTCCTATTCTTTAACCAAATTTGTTAAGCACTTATTTTCAACTTCAGAAATGATTGAGCTTGAAAAAAACTGGAGAAATTTCGAATCAGATACATTAGAATCTTGGATAAGAAACAAAGATAATTTTGAAGCATCAGTTAAATTTCCAAATAATGAAGATGCGAACAAATATTTAGAAGACGCTGAATTGCAAACTATGTGTCTTAAGTTTCCTGACTTTGTAAGAACAACGTTAAATAAAAAAGAGGATATTGATTTTAATAAATTCCCAGCACTGAAAGTGGTTTTGTACTCAATCTATTATCGTTTGTATAATCCAAGTTGGGAAAAATCTCTTTCAGACGTTACTGATGTTTTAATAATGACTGCTGCACCTTATGTTGATGCAATAGTTACAGAAAAGTATCAAGCCAATATTTTTGATAAAATTAAAAATCTAGTGACAGAGTTGTCAGATGTTAAAATTCACAAGTTATCCCATATAAGAGTGGAGTGAATAGCCACGCCGTTGTACGGTTTAAATCAATTAAAGGCAAAACTATGAATAAAGTCGATTTGAAAGATAAATTCTCTTTGTTCAACGAACACTGGCAACCCAAGGTTGTTGGTGAGTTGAACGGCCAATATGTAAAGTTGGTGAAACTGAAAGGTGAGTTCATCTGGCATCAACACGAAAACGAAGATGAACTATTCATGGTCATCAAAGGCAAACTGAAAATCAAATTGAAAGAGAGAGAAATAGACCTTGATGAGGGGCAATTTTTCATTATTCCACGCGGGGTTGAGCACCTTCCAGTCGCCGAAGAAGAAGTCCACGTCATGCTATTTGAACCACAGTCTGTTCTAAATACTGGCAATCAAAAAAACGACAGAACAGTTGAAGCCCTAGAAAGAATATAAGCAAAAGGTTGTACAACGCAATAAAAGATTCATACCGTAACGAAGCTGAGGTATGCATATCTACAAAATACAACTACAAATATCTAAGTCATTTCAAATTTATTTATTATTTTTGCTGTATAGTTATATTACAAATTCAAAATTTTGTAGAGTAATACTTTAATAATTATTAACATTGCAGAAACAGATAAACCAAATAATAAATGAACAACACCGAAGATAAAATATTCAAAGACCCACTCTACAATATTGTCGATTTTAGTTTCGATAATAAAGTTGCAAATGTATTTGAAGATATGCTAAAACGTTCTATTCCAGGATATAGTGCAATAATATCCGCTGTAGGCATGTTAACTAAAATATACTCGCAACCAAATAGCAATTATTACGATTTAGGCTCATCACTTGGGGCTTCTGCTCTCGCAATGAGACGTAATGTGGTACATCCAAATTGTAAAGTTATTGCAGTTGATAATTCCGAAGCAATGGTAACACGTTCAAAAGATATTATTAGTATGGATAACTCAACAATACCAATAGAAATTATTTGTGACGATATACGAAATTTCAAAATTGAAAATGCTACTGTGGTTGTATTAAACTACACTCTTCAATTTATTTCTCCATCAAATCGCGATAAAATTATCCAAAACATTTATGATGGAATGAACAGCGGAGCAATACTAATCCTTTCAGAAAAAATAATTTTTGAGGATACCGAGTTAAACGAACGTCAAATATCACGTTACCACAATTTCAAAAGATTAAACGGCTATAGCGACATTGAAATTAGTAAGAAAAAGGATGCACTAGAAAATGTTTTAGTTCCCGATACAGTTGAAACACATAAAGAACGACTACAGAGTGTTGGTTTTAAGACTGCGGATGTGTGGCACCAAACTTTTAATTTTATCTCAATTGTAGCCGAAAAATGATTGATTACAGAAGCTTTTTTGAATACATAGAAAATAACGACTTAGGTAAATACTCCAATTATTTTAAGCAAAAAATAGAAGAAGCATTTGAGCTAAATAACGATATTTCCAAATGGCAAAATGCAATTGATAGTTTCCCACAAATCATTCCTTCCGAAATAGATTTTACTAAAAGCACCATAAACATTGGAACCAAGACTGACTACTCGGAGAGTGAGGACAAACAACTTCGTAATTCTCTTATGGAACTCCATCCTTGGCGAAAGGGCCCATATAATATATTCGATAATTTTATTGATACCGAATGGAGAAGTGATTGGAAATGGGATAGAGTAAAAGAACACATTTCACCATTGCAAAACAAAAAAGTTTTAGATGTAGGTAGCGGAAATGGCTATCATTGTTGGCGTATGTTAGGTGAAGGGGCACAAAGTGTTATTGGCATTGATCCTTTCATGTTAAGTGTTTTTCAGTTTGCTGCAATAAATAGATTTATCAAGAGCAATTCTATTTGGGTACTTCCCTTTAAAATGGAAGATTTTCCGCAACAAACAAAATTTTTCGATACTGTTTTCTCTATGGGTGTACTTTATCACCGCCGTTCTCCATTCGATCACATATATGAACTTAGAGATGCAATACATAGTGGGGGCGAAATGATTTTAGAAACCCTTGTTATTGATGGAAAACTTGGTGAAGTACTTGTTCCGGAAGGACGATATGCACAGATGCGAAATGTTTGGTTTATTCCATCAACTTTAACTCTAGAATCTTGGCTTAAAAAAAGTGGATTTAAAAATATTCGACTTGTTGATGTTACACCAACCACTACTGATGAGCAAAGAAAAACAAATTGGATGACGTTCGATTCACTTAATGATTTTCTTTCTTCTACCGATTCTTCCAAAACTATCGAAGGTTATCCTGCACCAAAACGTGCCATATTTATTGCCGACGTTACTTAGCATTAAAACATATTACAAAGTCCTTTATTCTAAAAAAGAATCTCACTAAATTGTATGTATACAATTTAATTTTCTAAAAAAACTTGGATAAACGATGAAAAGACTAATCAATTTAACACTTCTTACTTCCCTAATAGCACTATTATTTATCTCCTGTGGAGAGAAAAAACCCGAGATAGACAAAATGGGTATCATGACTAAAGCTAAAGCAGTTTTTAAACAATTACCTGCAACAATGCCTGGCTCAGAGAACGACACAGCTGAAATAATTGCATTAGGTAAAGAGCTTTATTTCGATGTTCGTCTTTCAAAAGAAGATAACCAATCATGTAACACTTGCCATGTAGTTGATTTCAACGGCGCTGGTGTTGATAATCTTCAAACTTCTCCTGGTTCAATTCTTAAAACTATTGGAACTCGTAACTCCCCAACTGTTCTAAATGCTGGTTTCCATTTTGTGCAATTTTGGGATGGGCGTTCACCTGACTTAAAAGACCAAGCAAAAGGTCCAATCTTAAATCCTATCGAAATGGGAATGCCGACTGAAAAATCAGTTGAAAAGAAAATTGGTGCTATTAAAGAATACCAAGAAATGTTCAAAACTGCTGGAATGGAAATTACATACGATAATATTGCTGAAGCAATTGCAGCATTTGAAAGAACACTAATTACGAAAGATAGATTTGACATGTTCTTAAAAGGAAATCCTCAAGCTCTTAAAGATAGCGAAATTGAAGGTTTAGCTCTTTTTATTGATAAAGGCTGCACAACATGCCATATTGGAGAATTACTTGGTGGAAACATGTACCAAAAAATGGGATTGTTAAAAGCATATGCCGATACAACAGATAAAGGTATATTTGACATCTCTGGAAAAGAAAATGATAAGTACATGTTCAAAGTTCCTTCGCTTAGAAATATTGCATTAACAGCCCCATACTTTCATGATGGCAAAGTTGCTAACTTAAAAGATGCTACAATACTTATGGCTGATATACAACTTGGCAAAACTTTAACTGATGATGAAGCAAACAAAATTGTTGATTTTTTGGGATCATTATCAGATATAAAAATTGCGAAAGCACAAAAAAAACAGTAAATGTTTAAAAGTATTTTACTATTTTTGAAATGCACACAACGTGCATCATTTACTAATTAAATATTTGTAGTGTTCTCACTACTTGCACTTAAAGTCCGACAGATTTCTGCCGGACTTTTTGTTTTAACTATATTTTTGTAATTTCAACTAAGTAGTTTCCACAAATTAGGGACAACATGACTAACTCAAAACCAATCCTTACATTATTGTTGATTGTAATGTTAACAATAAATCTTTTTGCTGGTAGTATTATCAAAACCAAATCGGTGCAAACAATTTATAGCGATACAACCACAACCGAAGAAATTATTTATATCCAAAATGGCAAAATAAGAACAGAATCTGTCGAGGATGGAAATAGGTCTGCAACAATACTAGATGCGAAGAATGGCGTTATGATTAATATTGATTTTTCTGATAATAGCTATACTATTCTTACAGAAGATGATTTTGGAAAAATCATTGAAACTTTTATCTCCAAAAGAGATGAAATGCTTACCCAACTTCCTGAAGAACAGCGTGAAATGATAGGGGAAATGTTCGATCAGCAAATGGAAGAGATGAAAAATCAACCCATAATTAAATATAAAGAGATAGGGAAAGAGAGTTTCAATGGATATGATTGCTCAGTTTATCATGGATTTCTTAATGATGTAAAAACTGAAGAGATATGGGTTGCCCCTTGGAAAAATATGAAGTTAAAAGATAAATATGTCGATGTCTTTAAGAGTATTCAAAGTTTCTTAAAAAAAATGACCGACAGCATGGGAGAATATAGTGGTATGTTTGAAAGTTATTTTGATATTGAACTCTTTAGCAAAGGATTTCCGGTGAAAACTATTGAGTATGAGGAGGGCAACCAAATTATAATTGAAACAATAGAAGATGTTACAGAAGCTGACTTAGCTCAGTCTCTATTTGAAATTCCTCAAGGTTTTGTAAAGAAAGATTTTTTTGAACTGTAAATAGATTAAATAATCTTCATTCTATTAAAAAGAATGAAGATTATTTTTCAATCACAATGTCTTGCTCGTATTCTAGGTTTTAGAACTTTCCAAACTTAAATGTTAACATTCCACTTACACCCGCAATATCTGAATCCGTAATATCCCCTAAGTTAACATCGGAAACAAAACGATACCCAACACCAGCTGAGATTCTAAAGAAAGAAGATATATTCAGCTCCACATTTAACGCAGGCTCCGCTATCCAAAAACTATCTGTAACTTTTGGGGAATGCCAATCATCATATTCTTTGTATGTTAAGCCACCACCACCAAGTAATAAATACACAGATAAATGGACTAAACTATTTGGTGAATAGATATACTCCATTTCAAAACCACCGTAACCCATCATCAACGGAATCAATTCTCCATCAAAGATAAAGTCTGAATCAATTTGGTTAACTAATCCATAAACTCCACCACCAATCACAAATGTATGGTTCATAATCCAGCCTCCACGTCCTCCAACAATAAGACCAAATTCTCCATCTATTTCAGTAAATTTAACTACGGGTCCACCAAACCCACCATTCTCAATACTTCCAGAAACTAACGTCTCAGCTTGAGCAAATATTGAGACTACAGAAAGCATGAGAATTACAAAGGCATTTTTTAACATTTTTCACTCCACTTAATATTATTATTTGACTGGCAAAAAATACAAATATTTAAATCAAAACAATAAATTTTCTAACTGCGTTAAGAATTTAGTTTGCAATCTTTCAAACAAAATATTGGTATATTTGGGTTAACCAGACAAGGCGTCTTTTATGAAAACATTACAAGCTATTAGAACATATAAATTAATTCTTATTTTGATAATTGCTCTCACCACTTCGAGTTGTGGTGAAAATATTGAAATGGAAGGAAAGAATAAAATGAACAACGAATCACAAAAGCCAAATCATTTAATTGATGAAAAATCACCTTACCTATTACAACATGCATATAATCCAGTAGAATGGTACCCTTGGGGAGAAGAAGCATTTGAAAAAGCAAGAAAAGAAAACAAACCAATATTTTTATCTATCGGATATTCCACTTGCCATTGGTGTCATGTAATGGAACATGAATCCTTTGAGGATAGTAGTGTGGCAGCAGAAATGAATAAAACGTTTATTTCTATAAAAGTGGATAGAGAAGAACGCCCAGATATTGATAATATTTATATGACTGTTTGCCAAATGCTTACTGGAAGTGGCGGTTGGCCTCTCACCATTATAATGACTCCAGATAAAAAACCATTCTTTGCTGGAACATATTTTCCTAAGGAAACTCGATTTGGTAGAATTGGGATGATTGAACTTTCTCAAAAAATTAATGACAGTTGGATTAATGATAGGGAGAAAATCAATAATTCAGCAGAACAGATTACTGTTGCAATACAAAATACGAATGATAAAGGTGGAACTTCTAACATCACTGAAGAGGCTATGCATAAAGCCTTTGAACAATTTAGCAAACGCTTTGATAGTGAGTTTGGAGGATTTGGGGAATCGCCAAAATTTCCTTCACCTCATAATTTAACTTTTCTATTACGCTACTGGAAAACAACAGGCAATGAAGCTGCTCTTAAAATGGTTGAGACGACTCTTTCATCAATGCGTAAAGGAGGAATTTTTGATCATATAGGATTCGGATTTCATCGCTATTCTACTGACCGAGAGTGGTTGCTGCCTCATTTTGAAAAGATGTTATACGATCAAGCTTTATTAGTAAATGCTTATATCGAAACTTATCAAGCAACTAATAACTCAAAATATGCTTCTGTAGCAGAAGAGATAATTGAATATGTATTGCGTGATATGACATCTTCAGATGGTGGATTTTATTCGGCAGAAGATGCGGATAGCGAAGGGGTTGAAGGTAAATTTTATGTTTGGAGTGTTGATGAAATACGCGAGGTTTTGAATGAAAAAGATTCTCAATTATTTATTACAACATACAATTTAAATGAGAACGGAAATTTCATAGAAGAATCTACAAAAACAGAATCTGGAGAAAATATACCTCATCTTAAAAATAGTATTCCAAAAATTGCTGAAAGAATTAAATTAAATAAAGATGAGTTGGAATTGAGATTAGAGAGCATACGGATACAACTTTTTAAGGTTAGAGAAGAACGAGTTCATCCATACAAGGATGATAAAATTCTTACAGATTGGAATGGATTGATGATTGCAGCATTAGCGAAGACTGCTCGTGTGTTGGACAAAAAGCTAATAGAAGAGGTAGCAATAAAATCGATGGATTTTATTTTAACGAAAATGCGGAAGCCCGATGGAAGGTTACTTCATCGTTATAGAGACGGCGATGTTTCCATACAAGCTACTATTGACGATTACGCTTTTGTTATATGGGGTTTGTTGGAATTATACGAAACAACTTTTAGATTATATTATCTTAAAACAGCTATTGAGCTTCAGGAAATTCAAAACAAGTATTTTTGGGATTTCAAAAATGGGGGATTTTACTTTACTGCTCATGATGCCGAAAAACTATTAACAAGAAGTAAAGATATTTATGATGGAGCAATTCCATCCGGGAACTCTGTCTCTTTTAATAATCTTCTAAAGCTTGGAAGATTAACTGCGAACAGTAATTTTGAAGAGATGGCTTCACAAATCAGCAAAACATTTTCTGATGATGTAAATAACGCTCCAAGCGGAACAACAATGATGTTGCAAGGAATAAGCTTTGCACTTGGAAATTCGTCTGAGGTGATAATTGTTGGAAATAAAAAATCAGATGATGCAAAAAAAATAATACAAAATTTAAATCGTGAATTTATTCCAAATAAAGTTGTATTATTTAAGAGCACTGATAATCAATCAGAACTTGAAGCTATTGCACCATTTTCTAAGGATTATCCTATTGAAGAAAAAAACTTGATGGTTTATGTTTGTAAAAACTTCAATTGCAATATGCCAACAAGTGATATTAAAACCATCTTGAAATTACTAGATAATAATTAATTTAAAGTTCTGCCTAACTTCCTTGATTTTTTTTACGAATATAGTATATTGGTAGAAAGAATTTATGAAAAACAATGTTAACAAAAGAAAAATTACCACATATTATTAGCTTAGTCGATGACAACTCAGAAGAGGTTCGTGATCAGGTTTTTAAAGATTTAAATGATTATGGAACAGATTTGGAAACAGATTTAGTTGAGTTCTCTGATATTCTTAACAGAAAGAATCTTCATCAGATTAAACCAATAATTGAGAAAAACCGTCGCAATTGGTTGCTAACAAATTGGAAAAATTGGTACACCGCAATTACAGAGCTAGATAAAATTGAAATTGCAATGAACCTTATCTCAAAATTTCAATTGGGCGTTTTGCAGCAAACGTCCCTCTCGACAAAGCTAGATATTGTTGCTGGTAATTTTATGAACCTTTATCCATACGGCAATGAGCTTGATCTTTCCAACTACCTCTTCCATGTGCTTGATTTAAAAGGAAATAAGGAGGACTACTACAACCCACAAAATTGTAATCTTTATAATACTTTTGAAAGTGGAACTGCACTTCCCATTACACTTGTTTTAATATATATATTAATAGCTGACCGGGTGAACTTAAACGTTGTTGGATGTAACTTCCCAGGGCATTTTCTTGCTAAGATTGATATTGATGGTGAAATGCTTATGATTGATTGTTTCAATCATGGAAGAATAATTTTTGAATCTGATTTAGAAGACCTATCACCAGACTCGTATGAAGCATTGCTTACAATAATAAATACGCCACTTACATCACGAACAGTAATAAAACGCATGCTAAGCAATTTAATAAATGCATACAAAGAAAAAGGTGACACTGTTCATCAACAGTTTTTTAAAGAGTTAATGCTCTCAACTCCGTTGGGTTGAGCATTTTATATTTTAAACAATCCTTCACTCAGCGGGTTCTTTTCTTTTAATCCATTTGCAATTTCATTTGCCCTAATAGTTATCTTTTCTGGATAATCCATTATTTCAAGTAATTTAATGGCATTCCCCTTTGAATAAGAGCCATTTATAATTTTATAATCAAAGAAAAACTTTCCATTCTCCACTTGTTCACTAAAGTGGTAAGCATCAAATTTATTTTCTAAAAGATATTGTAATTCAATATCGTGAGTTGTAACCAAAACTATATTGGAGTGATTCAAGAAATCCAACACTGCTGTTGAGGTAGCTAATCTCTCAATAGTATTTGTTCCACGAAATATTTCATCGATTAAGAATAGATAGTTGTCATTATTTTTTGCAAATTCAACAAAATGTTGTATCCCTTCAATCTCTGCAAAGAAATAGCTTTTGGAATTTTCAAGATTGTCCTCCCGCTTAATTGAAGACTTTATACAAAATCGAAAAGTAGTAATATTGGAAGCATGGCAAAGATATATTGCTTGGGCTAGTATCAGATTAACTCCAACCGTTTTAATAAATGTAGTTTTACCAGCCATATTTGAACCAGTTATTAGAGCCGATTTATTCATTTCACTAACACTGTTTGAAACTGCATCTTCAACTACAGGATGATATAAATTTTTAAATGATATTTCCTTTTTCGAAACAAACTTTGGAGTTGTCAGGTTCTCAGTTTCCTCCATATATGAGGCAAGCGATATAATTGCATCAAGCTCTGCCACTGCTTCAAAGACTTCTCGAATTTCATCTAAATGGTCTTCCATGATAATAACTGAACGCAGATAGGCACGCAAATCAAAAAGAAAAAGTAAATTTAAATATTCAATTATTGCAACCAGAGAGGAATCCATCATAGATTTATCTATCACAAAACGCCCAAGTTTTTTGCTTAACTTATTTAAGATTCTTGATTTACTTTTAATTTTTTCAATTTGTTCTATTTTGGAATCAATCTCTATTTTCGATATCCATTTACTTGCAATAATTAACTTATTTGGCTAAGTTCTAATTAACATTGCATTACCCTTAAACTGCAAAAATATTTGATA
>CBDUTO010000107.1:0-15021 GCA_965370315.1 uncultured Melioribacteraceae bacterium | reverse complement strand
CATTACAAAGATGACTTATCACTACAATTAAAGTGAATAAGCCATCTCTATATTTTAACTCTATCTAACCAACAACATTTTTTTAATTGAACTATATTCTCCAGAATTTAATCTGCTAAAATATACTCCACTAGTTAAATTACTTGCATCAAATTCTACAGAATATTTACCAGCAACTCTCTCTTCATTAACTAGAACTGCAACTTCCCTTCCTAAAATGTCATAAACACTTAGGCTAGTGAAGCCTTTTTTAGGTAATTGAAAACTAATTACTGTACTTGGATTAAATGGATTTGGATAATTTTGAGATAACTCAAAAGTATAAATTGTTGAATTATCTAAAATTGATGTTGGAACACTATCTGCATTGCCTGGATTTGTTATAAAATTAGCATCGCCCGGATTTGCATTACCTTCATGCCATTCGCCATTTGGGTCTTGCAGTTCTTCACCATTAGTGAAGCCGTCACCATCAGAATCAAGAGAAGCAAGTTCTGCATCCCAAAAACTTTCATTTCCATTCTGAGTTACCCTTGCCCCAACATCCAATCCAAAAGAATTTAATGGGGAACCTCCACCACTAGTGTGGCATGTATTACATGAATATTTAGAGCCATGTGGAACTTTAGAAACACGGAAAGAGCGTCCGACCAAAAATATGGCGGACCCAAGTAAAAAAGAGATGGTTATAATTGAAAATATTTTATTCATTATATTTATCCGACATTGTTTACAATAATCAAACAAATATATGAATTATTTTGTTATTTAAAGGACAACTGCTCTTATTATTTTAAATTTGTAGATATTCAATAAAATAGTAGATTTTTATTCTGTAATATCGAACCCGAAATGTCGGATAAGAGAACATCCAAAATTTCTATTATTTCTCACCGACAAAGAGGATTCAAAATAGCTGAACCATTATTTTAAAGAAACCCTATTTCAGATTCATGAAGTTTGAAACAATATTTCCAACATCAGTATTATCAATATAGTTACCTCTAACTATGTCCTTGCCCTTAATTGAATCTAAAAATTCTCTGCTACCAATCCCCTTTGCATAAAATGGTACTAACGAATTTGTATGGTGTGTAGATAACCACTCTACAGAAGGGAGGTTACCTTTACCATTTCCAATAATTGGTTTTAATTTTTCTTCAAAAATTTTTGCATCAGCTTTATTTGATCTGGGTCCAACGAGATATCCTGTTTCGTGATCTGCTGTAACAATAATTAGAGTTTCATCCCAACTACTGTTTTTTTCAACCCAATTACATGCTGCCTCTATTGCTTTATTAAAATCAATTTGCTCTTCAATTGTTCTGTGTAATAAATTAGAGTGTGCAACCCAATCAATTGCTCCTCCTTCCACCATCATCACAAATCCGGTAGGATTATCATCCAAAATATTAATTGAAGCTAAAGTCATTTCCGATAGTGTTGGAATGCTTTCATTCAAAGGTGCTGAGAAAGGCATTCCGTTATCTAGTGAATCTTTTCGCTCAACTTGTGTTGATTGTCCACTCTTGAAAATTCCCAGTACTCTTTTTGGTGTTTCTCCACTTCCATATTTTTGGAATAATTCTCTATCTTGGATTAACATCCATGGATCATCAACTCCATCATTGTCTGCATCAGCTCCAGCTTTACCTTCAACTACTAAATCCCAAACATTTTTTCCACCAACATATTTGAAAAGTTTTTCATTATCATTTTCACCTGAGTTGTCACCATCTGTTTTATCATATGCCTCTTTTTTTCCTATTATTCTATTAGCAATTGATTGTACAGGACTTCCATCAGGATTAAATAATGGATGACCTCCACCCATTATAACATCCACTTTGCTCTCCATTATCATCTCTTCAGCAATTTCTCTATAATTATATCTGCTTTCGTTATGAGCAACAAAAGCTGCTGGGGTTGCATTACTAAATGGAACTGTAGAAACAACTCCGGTTGATTTTCCAATGAGCTCAGCTCTATCTAAAACTGTAAGCAATTTTGTCTTTGTTGAATCGACAGATAATCCAGATTTATACGTTTTGGTTCCTGTAGCTATTGCAGTCCCTGCTGCGGCAGAATCGGTTGGCTTTTTCTTAACGAACTTTATATTTGCCTGAACAGAATCTGGATTATAGACAGATCCACCAATCATATCTGTACTCATACCCATTTGTATAGGAAATGCTTCATAGATTTGTTTTCCAGTTTCACCATATTGGTAATAGCTCGTAGCATCAACGTGGTTGTAACCCATCCCATCACCAATAAATATTATGATGTTTTTAGGAGTTTTATTTTCAACTTTTGAACATCCATTTATTGCAACTATGAATAAAAGTATTACTAGCAATTTTGAACTGATATTTTTCATTTTCACTCTTTTATTTTTTGTCAAAGCAAAAATATATATTTTTAATAAGACTTATTGGTTGTACTAATATTTTTTGTGAAATATTGGGTAATATTTATTTACGGATTAGTATATTTGAACCTAAAAATAAAAGAGATATAATGACCATTAAAGAGACGCAAGAAAGTATTGTTACAGAATTTGAAGAAATTACTGAGTGGGATGAGAAATACGCCCTCTTAATTAAATTTGGACGAGAGCTAAAACAATTTCCAGAGGAATTTAGAACGGATAAAAACAAAATTGAAGGATGCCAGTCACAAGTTTGGCTAAATGCATCTTTCGCAGAAGGAAAGATTTTTCTCGATGCTGATAGTGACTCTACTATTGTAAAAGGCTTGGCAGCACTATTGTTGAAAGTATATTCTGGACAAACGCCAGATGTAATTTTATCTTCGCCTCCAGATTTTCTACATAAAATTGGAATTGATAGCCATCTATCGCCAACTCGTAAGAATGGACTTGGAGCAATGTTAAAGCAAATTCAACTCTATGCAGTTGCATTTAATGCATTAAACAAAGGTGCTAAATGAAATGGCGTAGAGCAGTTAGACTTTTTCACAGAGATGTTGGATATGTTGCCGCAGCTTTAACTATAATATTTTCAATTTCGGGCATTGCAGTTAACCATATTAATGATTGGAATCCGAACTATGTTGTTGAAACAGATACGCTTCATATTTCTCCAATTGCAAATTCAATTTTAACCGCAGATAATGTTAGAGCATACGTTGTTTCTCAATTAAATATAACTGACTCAATTAAAAATCATTTCCGTCCAAGCCCAAATGAAATTGATATTTTTCTGGAAGGAAAAACTATTTCGGCTAATGTTCAAACAGGATTAGTTACAATTGAGAAAATAAATAATAGACCAGTATTTAAAAAAATGAATTTTCTGCACTTAAATACTCCTAAAAAATTGTGGACTTGGATTTCTGATATTTTTGCAGCATCACTTATTCTACTTGCTATTACTGGACTTTTTATGATTAAAGGTAAAAAAGGATTTAAAGGTCGGGGCAAATGGTTGTTTGCTTTAGGAACCTTAATTCCAGTATTGTTTTTATTCTTTTATTATTAGTCCAAAATGAAAAAGCTAAATCAAATAACAAATAGTTCTAATTAAAATTATGAAAACATTTCAAATACCAGATAAATATCGCTCTTCAGTAATTTCCAAAATTAAATCTGAACGTAATGAGGAAGACCCACGCAGGAAGAATTATAGTCCGTCATTACTAGACTTTGGGAGAGTTCGTTTCCATATAGCCAGACATTTTGGATTTTGCTTTGGAGTTGAAAATGCAATTGAGATTGCTTATAAAGCTATAAATGAAAATCCCAAAAAACGTATTTTCCTCTTAAGCGAAATGATTCACAATCCAACAGTAAATAGTGAACTTGCTTTACATGGTGTAAAGTTCATCCAAGATACTGATGGAAATAATTTGATTGATTGGGAAGAATTGACTTCGGAAGATATTGTAATTATTCCAGCATTTGGTACAACAATAGAAATTGAAAACGTCTTGAATGCAATTGGAATAAATCCATACCTTTATAATACTACATGCCCATTTGTAGAAAAAGTTTGGAATAAATCGGAAGAGCTTGGCAGCAAAGGGTTTACCGTAATTATTCATGGCAAAGTAAATCACGAAGAGACACGTGCAACATTTTCGCATAGCAAAACAAATGCTCCTTCGGTGGTTGTAAGAGATTTAAACGAAGCTAAATTATTATCAAAAATAATTTTAGAGGAAATTCCAAGAGAGAATTTCTACAAACTTTTTGAAGGAAAATATTCCGATGGTTTTGAAGTTGAGAAAGACCTTGAAAAGTTTGGTGTTGTAAATCAAACAACAATGCTGGCTAGTGAAACAGTTGATATTTCTTCATTACTGAAAGCAACTATGCTTAAAAAACATGGAGAGGATAATTTATCAAATCATTTTGCGAACACACGCGATACACTTTGTTATGCTACAAACAATAATCAGAATGCTACTATGCAATTAATGAATACCAATGCAGACCTAGCAATTGTCGTTGGGGGGTATAACAGTTCGAACACTTCACACATAGTTGAGTTGCTCGAAGAGAAGTTTAAGACTTATTATATTGCTGATGAAACAAAACTTATTTCGAATAAAAACATTTTACATTATAGTCTTTTGGAGAACACCGAAAACGAAACCAAGCACTATATACCACAAAAAGAAATAATAAACATTGCAATAACAAGTGGTGCTTCTTGCCCAGACGCAACTGTAGATAAAGTGATTAAGAGAATTGTTTCTTTTTTTGAATAGTAAATAAGTCTGTCATTGCGAGCATTTTTTTGCGAAGCAATCTACCGAAGATTGCTTCGTCGTTCAAAAAAGAACTCCTCGCAATGACAAATAATCTTAAAATCAATTTGATTTATTTTAAACCTATTTAACCAAAAGCATTACAGCTTTATTGTTGGGTATAGTAAGAGTTGAATTCTCGTCCAGATTAGATTTTTCAAAATCATAAAGATTTAACAATTCAACACGTTCATTAATTATTTGTGAATATTCTCGAACATCCACTTTAACCTCTTTATCACTAGCATTTATAATGTTCATAATCATTTCATCATCCAGTATTTTGAAATAAACATAAACATCGTTCTCAGGAGGGAAGTGAATTAGTTCCCCTTTTGATAATGCTGGGTGTGTTTTTCGAAGTGTTAACATTTTTTTGAAGTAATTAAAAATATCATTTTCATACTCTGTTCTACCATCCGAAGTAAAAGCATGACGTTCATCATTCGGAAATCCACCAGGGAAGTTTTTACGAAGTGTACCATGATCTTCATTCTCCTTCATTCCAATTTCAGTTCCATAAAATAATTGTGGAATCCCTCGTGTAGTAAGCAAAAGATGAAAAGCTATTTTCAGTTTTTCAATGTCCGAATCTGCGAAATACATTGCACGTCCAACATCATGGTTATCAATAAATGTTACAAGTTGGTTTACATCTGTGTATAGATAATCGGATGCAAGCATAGTATAGAAATTATAAAGTGACTTTTTACCCATTAGATATTCAACAAGAACATCTCTCATTCCAAAATCTGTTATTGCAGGGAGATAGGAGTCAATTTCTCTGAATTTACTTCCACCCTGATAAGCTGAAAGAAATGCTGGATTACCGGTCCAAACCTCACCAACAATGCTGAATGTTGGATACTCATTCATAATTGTTTTTGCCCAGCGAGACATAAACTCCTGGTCACAGTATGGATAAGTATCTTCACGAATTCCGTCAATACCAGTTGACTCAATCCACCATAGTGTATTTTGAATTATATAATTTGCCATAAATTCATTTCTATGATTTAAGTCGGGCATATAATCTACAAACCAACCCTCCTGCACATGCCTAACTGTAGAGGAGTCTGAGTAAGGATCTGTAAAAACCATTTTATGATGATTTGCGTGTAAATGATTTTCAACTGATCCATTTATCCAATCTGGAGTTGGTAGATTTATAATCCACGGATGATCTATTGCAATATGATTTGAAACATGATCCATAATTATTTTCAGCCCCTTATCATGTGCAGTATTTACAAGAGTTTTATATGTTTCAAGAGTCCCATGACGAGGATCAACTTTATAAAAATCGGTAGCAGAATATCCGTGATAACTTCTGAATGTATTATTTTCAATAATTGGCGTTAACCAAATAGTAGAGATTCCTAAATCTTTTAAATAGTCAAGTTTACTAGTAACACCTGCAATATCACCACCATGTCTAGATTGCAAATATTGATTTTGAAAAGTATCAACGTACCCCTCAACAAAATCATTTGTTTCATCCCCATTTGCAAATCTATCAGGCATTATTAAATAGATTACATCTTCGTTACTAAACCCCTGATGAATATTGGACGACAAATTCTTTTCGTAAATTGGAAAATTTATAGAAACAACTGATTCACCATTTGAGAATGTTACTTCATAATCTCCAGCTTTCACCTCACTTAAATCGACATCTAGGAACAAGTAACTATCATTTTCTATTTGATGAACCTTATCAATTTTCAATTCTCCACTATCAATTATCAATTTATTAAGTCCTTCTCCATAAACCATTAACTGCACTTGGTTGTGTTTCATTCCTTCCCACCAATTTGGAGGTTCAATCTTATTTATTTTAACATCTTGGGCAAATACCGATAGACTTAGCACAAGTAAATAAAGACTAATTAATACTCTGTTCATAACAACTCTTAATAATTTTTGCAATAAATAATATTACAAATTACTAATAAATATAGTGAGCTACATTTAGGAAAATCAAAGAATTGCATAAAAGTATCCCCTATCTATTTCGCAATGCGGAAGATTAAGTGTTGGAGTAATGAATTGCTTTTGTTAATAGTTGTTCTTCAGAAAAATGTATTAACACAAATAAATGTAACAGTTTCTTTAAACACAAAACCCACACTTCCAATGGTTTGAAAGTGTGGGTAAATTTTAAATGTGCTACTTTTATTTAAGCTGAAGCAACTTCTAATTCTTCTTCGTCTTGAATTAATATTTTATCCAATTCGAGTATAATTAATAGCATATTCTCTAGTTTTGCAACCCCACTTATAAATGCAGACTCTACATTTGTTGTCATCTCTGGAGCAGCTTCTATAATTGATGATTCAATTCGTAATACTTCGTTTACTTCATCAACTATAAAACCTATACTCTTATTTTGATATTCAACAACAATAATACGAGTACTATTAGTATACTCTAATTCAGGGAAGCCCAACTTTTCACGTAAACTTATTATTGGAATTATTGAGCCTCTTAAGTTTACTATTCCTTTTACTGCACCTATTGAATTAGGAATTTGAGTTATTTCCAACATCTTGTTTATCTCTTTAACTTGGAAGATGTTTAATCCAAATACCTCATTACCAATTCTAAAGGTTACTAATTGTAACAGTTCATGTTCTATTTTTTCTTTGTTTTCTTCTGCCATAATTAGGCTCCTAATAGTTTATTACTATTTGCGTTTGAAGAAGAAACATTATCATTTAATTTGAACTGTTCTACAAGTTGACTTAAGTTTTCAGTTAATCTATTTAGATCTTCAGAAGCAGAGGCTATTTGTTGAACGACTGAAGCTGATTCGTTTGCTACATTATTTATTGCTTCAACATTTGTGGATACTTGTTCGGCTGTGGCAGATTGTTCTTCACTTGCCGCAGCTACCTGATTTATCTGTATAGATACATTTTCTGCCCCGGATAAAATAGATGATAAAACAACACCAACTTCATCATTTAATTTTAAACCCTCATTTACAGCAACTCCGGCGCCCTTCATAGAATCGTTGGCTTCTTTTGCTTCCGCTTGAATTGCTTTTATTGTTTCAGCAATTTCTTTTGTGGCCTTAGTTGTTCTTTCTGCTAACTTACGAACTTCATCAGCTACAACAGCAAATCCTCTCCCTTGCTCTCCTGCTCTTGCAGCTTCAATTGCTGCATTTAGGGCAAGCAAATTAGTTTGATCTGCTATGTCATCAATTACTTGTGCAATTTCACCAATCTGATCAGTTCTATTAGCCAAAGATGAAATAATACCTCCAGTCGATTCTGCTGAAGCAACTATTTTTTCCATTCCTTTTTTAGAGGCATTTACCTTTTCAACACCTTCAGTTGCTTGTGTGCTAGAATCTTTTGATGCTTCTGCAGCAGCAGTTGCATTACTAGCAGTTTCAACTATTGTACGTGACATCTCTTCCATTGCAGCGGCAACTTCACTTGTTTGTGAACTTTGTTCTTGAGCTCCAGCCGCCATCTCTTCTGCACTTGAGGAAATTTGTGAGCTTGCACTTGCTGTTGCTTGTACAGCTTCGGTAACTGAAAGCATCATATTATTAATGTTCCCAACCGCTTTATTAAATCCGTCAAATAATTTTCCTATTGCGTCATCATTTTCTATTTGCAGACTCACTGAAAGATCACCCTCAGCAAATTTATTCATTTTATCCAGAATTTGATTTACACTCACCCCAAGATATTCCTGCTGTTTTTCAGATTCTGCTTGAGCTGCACTGGCATCGGCTGCAGCTTTCTCAGCATCTTCGCTTTTCTCACGAACTTCATCCATCGAAGCTTTTATATTTGCAACCATAGTATTAAATGACTTTGCAAGTTTCCCAACTTCATCCGAAGTTTTAATATCCACAGATACTTCCACGTCACCTGCAGCTACTTTTGAAGCAGCTTCAGTTACTTTTACTAAGGGGGCAACTATTTGTCTAGCAACCAGCCAAAGAATTACTAAGGTAATAAGAACTGATATTATACCCAGCATAATACTATTATTAACATAAGATGCGGCATCAGCCATTGCAACATCAATTGGACCATTTACATCAATGGACCAAGGAGTTGAAGTTTCTCCAAATATTACCGGAATAAAAACATGCAGGTTTTCACCATCATCAACTTTAAATTTTTCTCCGTTTAATATTTTTGGTAATACATCGGCTCCGTTTTTGCTTAGAGCTTCATAATTTTCTCCTACTAATCTTGCGTTTTTAGCTACACCAGACAATACCCCCATATTGCTAATTATATTCAATTTTCCTACGCCATCATATATATCAGCAGCATCTGCAAATTTCTGCAGAAACTCGAGAGATATATCCACGCCAGCAATTCCATAAAACTCACCATTATATATTATTGGAACTACTAACGAAGTAAGAAGAACATCTACCCCACCAATTGGATATAAATATGGATCAGTTATAATTTCGGATCTAGTTCTTTTGGGAAGCTGATAATAATCTTCTGTTTCATAATCCATTAGTGGATCCATTAATATTTCATTACCGCTTCTAGAAAAGTATGGTATGTATCTTCCCGTTCCGTCATGACCACTTGTTCCAACATATTTTGCATCCCCACCATCAAACTTATTTGGCTCCCATAATGTATAGATTCCAAGATACGATTCATTTTCAATTAATATTTGCTTTAATATACTATTAACTTCTTCTCTGGAGAAAGTAACGTTTCCGGCTGGAATTGCTGTTAATGTATTTGCTAAAGTTCTAGCAGAACTTAATGCTGCGTTAACTTTTTTAGATAATTGAATTCCATAATTCTGCCCTATTGTTTGAAGATTTAATTCTGCTGCTTCTCCCGCTGTTGCCTGAAGACCTATTGCTGACTGATAAACCAATATTGTTGAAAGCAATAGAACTGTGATACCTACAAATAGAGTAATTTTATACTTTATAGAATTCATTATATATCTCCATCTTATTATTTAATTACTATACTTATTTAAAGATTAGTTTTACAAACAGATTAAACTGTACCATATGCATAAGCATGCTTTGTTGTTTTTCTTAAAATGCATGAATAAAAGTTACTCTTGGTGCAAATTTGTTATCATGTTTTGTATCAACTGCAAGTGTAAACTCTAATGTATTATTTGTTCCATAAGCAAAACTTAAAATTCCACCTACTGGAAATGATAAAATACTTTCCTCAGCCCCATCAGCTAAATCTACTTGTAATTCAGCATAAGGCCCTATGGAGAAGTTTTCACTAACAGCAAACCTGCCAATATAGCGTCCATAATATGTTAGCGCATCTTTTGTTCCACTGCTTGTACCACTGTAAATTATATTCCAGATCTCTGTTGAAAAAACTGAATGATTTGTATAAAGATACAATTGAGGCATAAAGTAGTCTGTGTGACCACTAGTTATGTCCATTAAAAACCCTACCATTGGTACAACATCAATTTTGTCTGAAAGTGAGAGTACTGGACCAATCTCAAATTCAAAACTATTGCTAGTTGGGAAGAATATTACTTCGTGAACAAGAGTTACTGAACCTAAACTTGATGCTCCACCAACCCAAAAATATGTTCCAAATGCATCTGCATCTACTCGTGTCCATACATCTTCTACAAGGGGCTTACTTTGGGCATTAACTGGAATAGTAATTAAACAACAGATGAAAAATAGAACTGAAAATAAATGTCGACTTTTGTTAAAAAATGACTTCATACTTTACTCCTATATTGTTTTTTATACACTACCGTGCGCATGTCTGATTATAATTATCGAAACAAAACGTTTAAAGTTTAGGTGATTTTCGGGGGGCAGGTCAAGCGTCCATTATGCTTTTTTCTCTTCTGTTAATAATCAATTTCCACTATCGCAAAAAGATAAGTTGTTTTCAATTAATAGTATGAGGCAAGCAAGAGAAAGTTGAGAATTCATAATTTGTCCGCCAAGGCAATTACTATTCTTCATCACATGAGCTTTAGTAATTTTTAAATCTCCATTATTAATTTATTAATATGGATGTAGATGAGCATTCCTCACCATATTTAATTATTAACCAATTACTTAAGTAATTGGTTAATTAAATACCAAGTTTACTGGATTAGATTTCTTAATTAAGGTTACTGTTTTCTGGTACTGTAGTTTTCTTTCTCATCTTAATTATAACATTCATATCTTCAACTATTTGAGCAACTGTTCTAACAAATTTACCGTATTTTTCTTCATCAACCATTACCATTGCACGCAAGTATACTACAAGTTTCTCGTTAATTATAACCAGAATTTCTTTCATTATTTTGCTTGCACTTTCTTTAGTTCCTTCGGATGCTTTTTCGGTTTGAAAAGTAAGCTGTGCTTCTTCAAATGCTCTTTGTGCTGCTTGTAATTCTTCAATTACCTTACTTAACCCTGGCAGCAAAGCAATGGAAGCCTGTAAATCTTCTTTTCCGAACTCTACCAACAACGATTCAAGCAAAGATGATTCGGTTGCATAGCTTTCGTTTACTATCTTAATTCCATAATGTTCAAAAACTGTGTTAATTCTTTTTGCTGCAGAACTAATTGCTACATCTGGATGATGCACAAAACCGAGTGTAAGATAATTTAACGCTCTTACTTTGCTATCTCTCAGTTCATCTTTTTCCTCAAGATTGCTTTCCGCCTTTATGCGGTTTATTGCTACTGTTAGTTTTGTGTTAATTGGCAGTAGCTGTTCAAAAATACTTGCTAAATAAGTATCGCTACTTAAATCTACTTTTTCATATTCGGCTATTATCCAACTTGCAACCGAATTGGTTTCGGTTGTTCTAACATTAAATGATAATTTGTTGAATTGTCCCATTCTCAACTCCTATTTATTCTAAAAATTGCTTTTGCACTAATAATTACTACAAAAACATTACATCATTCCTCCAGTATTCTTGTTTACTTACCTCCAACACTTGTTGGAAGCTCCACTTTTTGGTTTTTCTTGTCTCCAACACTTGTTGGAAGCTCCACTTTTTGGTTTTTCTTGCCTCCAATACTTGTTGGAAGCTCCACTTTTTGGTTTTTCTTGTCTCCAACACTTGTTGGATGCTTCACTTTTTAGTTTTTCTTGTCTCCAACACTTGTTGGATGCTTCACTTTTTGGTTTTTCTTGCTTTGGACATTAAAATATTTTCACAAATGCCATTTAAGTTTTCAATTTTTATATTTGTGACATTTTCAGAGCGACTATTTGAAAATATTAACACATAAATTGATACTGATAAGTAATATTCATTTGAGCACTTATACATGATTTGTAAAATTCACTTAAATCGCAAAGACGTTGGTGTGATTTGTGTCGAGCATTAGCAACTTCACAAAACCGTGACATTGCTTAGACGACTTGAACCTGTTTTTAGATATCCATTTTCTTATATAATAATAATTAATCAACTATTGTTCCTGGAGTAAGCTTATACAAACTTGGCAAATATAAATCTTCTTCATATTTATATAAATTTGGCTCTTCATTTAATTTATAAAATTTCTTATTATCATTAAAGAGAACCATGTTTCTTCCAATTCCATAAGTACTATTATATATAATACCATTATAATTTTTTAATTTGCATATATCACTAATAAATCTAGTTATTAAATATTCATATTTTCTATAACTACTCCATATAGAAGCTTTATATGTAATAGCATGTTGTAATGCCATTACAAATGGATCATCTTTTATATATTCATCTAATCCTAAAGATAAATCTGCGATTCGATTAATTTTTATTACTGTGAATTTTTGTATCCATACAATCCCTGTAGAATAGCACAGTATTTCTGCTGCTGCAACTTTTTCATCTTCTGCGAGATAAACATATGATTGCCCATAATGATTATACCTTTGCTCGTGTATTTCAATCTCTTTACAATTAGGAGGTAAAAGATCTTTTGAAGAAAATATTTTTCCGTCTCTAATTGTACGAGCACGAAACCAATTCTCATTATCAATTGTAATCAAATCTAAATTATTAATGTAATCAAAAATCTTTAGTCCAGTCTTATGCCTTAATCCAAGAAAAGGAGTTTTATATAAAAAATTAGAGAAAATGTCGAATTCATCAATCAATTTATACTTGTCTTTCATTACTTCCCTTTATATTCATCTTAACAATACGCTTATAAACATCTAACAATAGTTATAAATATATTTTTGGTATAATTTAAAACTTATTTAATCTGCAACAACAAGTTGCGTTTTGGTATGTTAGACAACAACTTTTTGTAAGCTAATAATCCGTTAATTTATATTAAAAACTTAATAATAATCTTTCAAATAATTTAACACCAAGAAACACAGCTCAAATAAAAGCCCATTAACAAACCTTCCACAATGCCACTCTGTGCATTTCTTTAAAAGTAACTTACTATAAATATTTATTATTACAAAATTATAATAGGCAAGTCCCCTCCATTCATTTTTTCTGTCGAGGAATGGTCATCGACAACAATTTAAATACGTCTCCTCTATAGCATTAGAACAACAGTCTATTTTATCAATTGCATTTTCTTACTTAGTGTTTTTCCATTAGCTGTAATTGAGTAGATATAAACTCCGCTTACTAAATTTGTTCCATCAAATTTAAGTTCATAGGTTCCGGCAGATTGATGTTCATCAACAAGTGTTTTTATTCTTTGTCCAAGTGTATCAGTAATATCCAGTTTCACATTAGACCCCTCACTAATACTATACTTAATTATAGTTGTTGGGTTAAAAGGATTAGGATAATTTTGCAGAAGCTCGAACGTTTTTGGTAAATTTTCATTCTTAATTCCTGTTACATATCCATAGGGAAATATTGATTCAAGAATTAAATCTATGTTTGCTCGCCACAAACCCCAACTGTGTCCTTCTGGATATTCCGCCCCTTCAAAAGTATACCCTTTAGCACTAATCTTATCTGTAAACTCTCTCATGTTCTGAGAAAGACCTTCATATGTTCCCCAACATCCAGCATATTTAATATCTTTCTTTTCACCATCAACTATCATTTTATAAACTTCGTTATCATTTGGCCCAAAAGCAGCAGAGTGAAGTCCACAATTACCAAAAACATCTGCGTAAGTATAACTAATCAGTCCACTTATATTACCACCGTAGGAATCGCCTACCACAAGTCTATCCGATGCAGCATTGGATGTTCTGTAATTAGCATCAATATGTTCAACTAATTCTGTAGCAAAAAAATCAGCATATTGATTTCTCTTTTGATCTGCGTACTCTTCACTTCTATTATTTGGAGTAACAAAGACAGCTATTATTTCAGCAATTCTATTACTATCAATTAGATTATCAATTACGTTGATAGCTGATCCAAGAGCTATATATTCTCCTCCGTCTTGAAAATATACTGTTGGATATTTTCTTGAAGCTTCTGTGTTATAGGAGGGGGGTAAGTAAACAGAAACACCGTATGATCTATTTACAATACTACTTGCGACTGTGATATGCTTTACCTCACCATGCTCAATTGATGGGTTATAATTAATTTCCCATGGCTGGATGTAGTCTGGCATTGCTAATTCCGAATTCGGTCCAAAACCCCCACTAACTCTATTTGGATTTTCAGGGTCAAGCATCCAGTTTGAACCATTAACAACCAATTTATAATCTAAGCGGGCATTAGGTTCAAAAGACTCGGTTCGGAAAAAGAAGTTAGTTCCACTCATGTTTGTCATTCTTGTGTTACTTGGATCCCATCCATTGAAATCACCAGCAATAGCAACGCTATTAGCACTTCTATTATAAATAAAACTTGCTTTATCTCCTTCTATAAATGGAATGCCGACAGTTCTTGCATAAGTCATGAAACTATCAATTGCGGTCTCTTTCTCTTCAACAGTTGGAAGTTGATACAGGTGCTGAATAAACTCTTGAAATTGAGTCTGAGAAAAAATAGATCCAGAAATAGTAATGGACAGTAACAAAATAGAAATGATATGCTTCAATGAAACTCCAAATAATAATGACTCTGAAATATAACAATTAAATCATTTTTTTTTGTAGAACCTTTTTAATACTTCTGCAGATTCAGTCAGCAAGTGAGTGTAAGGGTTTGGGAAGTAACTTAAAAAACAATAGTACTACTATAAACAGAAATTGCTTATAAAATAAAACACGAATGCTCTCAACTTTATTTACATATACTAATAATAAGTCTTTACTATATTTGTAATGGCTTATTCAAGGAGGGGAATTATGTTGAAAAACAAATATT
>CBDUTO010000106.1:0-15130 GCA_965370315.1 uncultured Melioribacteraceae bacterium | reverse complement strand
AATAAATATAGTGGGAGCAGGGTATTTATCAATAATTCTTGGAGATGATTCACCACCTTCATAATAAATCCAGGCTTCAACTGTTGTAGCATCAGTCGTATTTAGAATTGCATCATTCCCACAATTAACATAATCGTCAATGCCATCAAAATTCAATGCATTACCTGAGGATACATCTGTAGGAGTTGTTCTAAAATTCCAATCCGTATTATTATTAAAACCAATAAAAGATTCATCACTTTCAAATTTGAGTGCAGTATTTGAAATTTGCACATAATACTGCTTATTCATATCCAGTGTTTCATCTAATTGTACGGTTACTTCGTTCCCCGAAATAGTAACGTTTGCATGAGTACTTGCTAATTGCCGAACTAAGTTTCCTCCTTCAGCATATAATGATATATTACCACCCTGAGCAAAAACATCACCTGAAAAACGAAGAGTAAGATGATCTAACATAGAATTACCTATTCTCGAATCATCTGGAGGGAAGATTGTTTCTAAACTAAATACTCTTGTTTCTTGTAATTCGTATGCACCCAGATCAACTTTTCCTCCATAAAACCGGTTACTATTTAATAGATCTTCATTGCCTATTTGGGCTTCAGTTAATGCATAGCCCTTGTTTACACAACTCGATGTGTTTTTTAAACTGTAAGGGTTTTCTCCCTCTCCAACAAACTCAGGATCATCATACGTTGAATTTGTTTTTTCCAAAATATCTGGACTATAATAAGTATGTGCATTTTCCCAAAACCGATTGTGTTTTAGATAGATATAGTTTTTTGCAGTCCAATGACTACCAAGATAAGCAACAGCATAGTCAGTAGAATTTGTAATAATATTATTAGTTATATAAAGTGTACTTTCATCATAAGCTACAATGCCTTTATAACACTTAACAATGGTGTTATTATAAATATTTGCAGTTAAAGTAACCATCAGAATCCCATCGGCGCCGCATTCATAAATAAAATTATTATATATATTCATTGTTGCAGTACTTTGGCTGTTATTTCTATTATCTACATATATTCCATTGGTAGTATTCTTTATTTTATTTTTATAAATATTTGTTGTTACACTGTTTACTTTCTGCATTCTTATGCCATATGTACAATTCTCTATCTTATTATTATAGATATCAGCATTTCCCTCAGCTATGTATACACCAACTTCATTATTCTCTATCGTATTGTTCTTTATTACCGCAGATGTTTTATCAATATAAATTCCATAAGCAGAACTGTTCCTGTAGATCCAGCAATTCTCAATTGTAGGTTTCGAATTATTCATTATAAGAATTCCCCATACAAATGAATTTATATTTTGGGAAGTAATTTTAACACCTCTAAGCTTGCAATAATTAGAATTTGATTCATTATTAAACACAAAAATTGAATTCCCATTAGAATTATGTGCATCTATAATACATTGTGTATTATCAGGTTCGGCATCTTCCCAGCATGTGCCATTTCCATCGTCAGATGTTATTTTACGATTATAATCAACATAAATTGTTCCAGTAGGATAATATGTTCCGTATTTAATTAAAATGATGTCATAATCGCAAGAGGCATTAATTGCCGATTGAATTGTCTTTTTTGCTGAAGACCATGACTTTCCATTATTTGAATCATTACCATCTGTTTTAACATAATATGTGGTGAATGGTTTAATCCAATCTTCATCATACATATTCTTAAGCGTTCCATTATTATTGCCCGTCGCATCAAAAGCAGTTGATCCCGAAGTCTCATTTAGTTTCCAATAACCAACTAAACCTGAAGTTGAAGCATCGATATCTATATTCATAGTAGATTGAATTTCATCTTTAGTCCGATCTATGTTCCATATCCGAACTTCATCCATGCGGCCATCAAAATACTCTCCACTAGAAGCTGAACCGTCACCAGCTTCAGCGCCAAGTAAAGTACTATTATTATACTTATAATAAATTGGTTGGGTCGTCAACCCAATACTAACTGCATCTGCTAATTCCCCATCAACATATAATATTGTGTAACGTCCATTGCAAGTAAGAGCAAAATGATGCCAGCCCTTTTTTAGTGTAGAAGCATCTATGGAAGGTCTTCTATATTGATAAGCTACATGTACAAGTCCACTTATAAGCCCGTCTTCTGCTTGTATATTATATCCCCCACTTTGAGTATTACTAATAAACCGCTGGTCATCAATTGATGACCAATCGGAATTATAAGCCCATAATTCAACTGTTAATTCATCCGTGGGTTTTAATGTACTCGAATTCCCTAAATCCACGTAATCATTAGTACCAGCAAAATCTAAAACATTGCCCGAAGGTTGAGCAAAATTGATATGCGCAATTAAAAAGTAAACCATTATTAAGCAAAGCTTCAGTAATAAATGTTTTTTTTGACTTTTCATTTTCATTTCCATTTTCATTTTCCAGTTTGGTATCTGCATTTTTTTTAAAACTTTTTTTATGTGCATTTATCTACAGTAATTAGCGTTAAATAATTTTTCGTGTATCAAGCTCATATTATTTTTAGATACAAACTCTTTAGCCCCGGCATCCAAAGAAGCTTTTCTATACTCGGGTGTATCGTGAGTTGTAATCATCATTATTTTAGCATCCGGATAAGATTTTTTTATACTTCGGGTAGCTTTTATTCCGTTAACCTTTTTCATTCTAATATCCATAAGCACCCAGTCGGGCTTAAATTTGGCATATAACTCTAAAGCGCAATCTCCATCATCGCATTCAATAATTTTATCGGCTTCGTGTTTTATAAGGCTTGCAATAAACGAGCGCATCTTGCTGTTGTCTTCAACAATCAAAAATGTCATAACTTCAATTTTTTTAAGAGAATAATTTCAGGTAGACAATATGCAGCACAACAGCAAAATTGTAAATGAGTTCCAGAACTCATTTTTAAAGGAAACTTGAATACCAGAAAATATAGAGGTGGAACTAAAAACAAATAATTCCGCACCTACGGCGCTTTATTTTTACGTTTTTGATAAATCTCAGAATGCAGATGTTTTTCAAAATTAACTAGGAAGTATTAATCATTATTGAACTACTAACGTAGTTCTATTTTCTTGTTTCAAATATGTTTTACAAATATTAAACCACGCTGTGGTTTTAATGCTTACAATTTTCACCACCTGCATTAGCAGTCAAATATTTGCAAAAGGGATCTATTAACTAGCTCAGGGCAACCGTGTTTAAAAATTGTTCAATACAAATAACAATGTGAGCTGTTTTGTTGTTTTTTTTCCATGACAAAACGGCATTGGGTGACTTTTTGGTTTTTCTTCTCGTGGCAAAACGGCATTGAGTAACTTTTTGGTTTTTCTTCTCGTGGCAAAACGACATTGGGTGACTTTTGGGTTTTTCTTCTCATGGCAAAACGGCATTGGGTGACTTTTTAGCTTTTCTTGTCATGAAGGTATCTACATCACGTAAACCGCGTTTAAAAATATCACACTAATTTTTCTAGGATAAGCCTTAAAAATGTTTGTCATTTCCGAATGGCCCTATCGGAAATCCAAAAAGTGAAACTATAGATTCCGGATATTCCCTGGAAAACGGGAATTCTGGAATGAGATCTTGATAAGTAAATCCAATTTAATTGATAATTTTTTAAATACGGTCGCCCTGTTACCTAGCTACAATGACAACGCTTGTAGTCAAAATAATAACGATATTGAACCATCAATAATCGCCAATCTCATCTTAAAAAAGCTCTCTATTTTCAATAGCAAATTGTATTATGCTGTGCAGCCCACGCAAATTTAGTTTATTAGAAATATTGGACCTGTGGTTTCCGGCAGTGCGGGGGCTTATAAACAATTTATCAGCAATTTCCACATTCGATTTCCATTCGGCAACCAGTTTTAAAACTTCGCGTTCCATTGTTGTTAATGATGAAAGAGCTGCAACATTTTTGTCAATTTCTTCGGAAGACCTTTCCTTCTCTAATAATAATTTGGATAGCGTACCGCTAATATATGAGTTTCCATGAATTACGGTGTTAACAGCATTTGCAATTTCAGCAACAGCTACTTCCTTTAGCACATAACCTTTTACCCCAAGCGAAATTGCCTTATAAAAGTAATTCGGATTTTTATGCATTGTTAAAAGAATTACTTTTGTCGGGCATTCATTTTCATTAATATTTGCCAATACCTTTAAACCGGATTTTAATGGCATGCGTATATCAAGAATTGCCACATCGGGATTTAGTTCTGTTATTTTATCAAGTGCTTCATTACCATTTTCTGCTTCAGCAATAATATCAAATGATTCGTGAGCACTTAATGCTTGTTTCACGCCAGCACGGAATAGGGGATGGTCGTCTGCTAAAAGTATTGTTGTTTTTTTCATGTAACCTATCAAGAAAATTGGAACGCTGATGACGCAGATTATTATGATTCTCGCGGATTAAAAGCATAATGATTTCCGGTAAAACGCACCGGAAAATCCATCAAAATTAGCGTTCTATAATTTATTAATTAATAAAATAATTTCAGTGCCTTCATTAGGTTTGGACGAAATATTTAATTTTCCGTCTAACAATTTCACTCGTTCTTTCATTCCTGATAATCCGAAATGCGGCCGCTGGCTATCAATACCGAAATCATTCACGTCAAAGCCAACTCCATCATCCGTAATTTTAATAACTATCTGAGTATTATCATTTACAATAGAAATGTTGGCTGTTGTTGCTAAGGAATGTTTAATAATGTTATTAACCGCTTCCTGAATAATCCTGAACAAGTTTATTTGTTTTTTTTCATTAATCAATTCATCAATATCATCAATATCATCAGAGTTTAACTTGAATTTTATTAGCGTCGAATTAGAAACTCTCTCAACCATTGCGCTCAATGTCATTGTAAAGCCGAGTTCTTCAAGCTCTAAAGGGTGCAGATTATGTGAAATTCTACTTATACCATCAATAGCAACTGAAAGAGAGTCGGATATGTCATCAAAAACTCGATCTTTTGAATTTTTATTTGGAATGAGAAATAGTTTATTTTTGGCAATTAATAAATCTTGGCCGATACTATCGTGGAGTTCACCAGCTATCCTTTCTCTTTCTTCTTCCTGTTTCTCAATAAGTTTTTCCGTTAGTTTCTGCTGCATTGTTTTTTCGCGTTTTAACCAGTTAACTCGTGACCTGTACAATTGAAAAACAATTCCTAACAAAACAGAAGAAGTGAATAACCTAAACCACCAGGTTTCCCAATAGGGATGGGCAATGACCACTTTTAATGATTTCCCGGTTTCATTCCAAATACCGTCATTATTAGTTGCTTTTACTTTGAAAGTATATTCACCGGCGTCAAGGTTGGTATATGTGGCAAAACGTTTATCAGCATTGGTGTAGTTCCATTCTGGTTCAAAACCTTCCATAATATATGCATATTTGTTTTTACCTGGGAAAGTGAAATCGAAAGCCGTAAACTCGAATGAAAATACATAATCTTTGTAAGATAAGTCCAATTGATCTGTGAATGACAATGATTTATCCAATTGTACATTTTTATTGAATTTTTGAAAATTAGTAATGGCAACATTAGGTATGTGGTTGTTGTCCTGGATTTTAGCCGGATTAAAATAAGTAATCCCGTTTATGCCGCCAAAATACAGGCGCCCGGTATCATCACTGAAATATGCTATGGAATTAAAACTATTGCTTTGAAGTCCGTAGGAAACATCAAAATTTTGGATCGTTTTTGTCTCCGGATTAAGTTTTGATAATCCCTTGTTACAACTTAGCCATATATTGCCAAATTCATCTTCAAAAATTGCATTTATACAATCATTAACAAGGTCATTATCTACAGTGTATATTTCAAATGTCTTGCTATCCGGGCTATATTTATTAAGGCCGGATTTTGTGCCTATCCAGACATTATTTTTTTTGTCTTCATGAATCGATATGACTAAATTGTTTGATAAAGAATTCTCAACATTTATATTATTTTTAAGCCGTGTAATTTCATCTGTCATTGGATTTAAAATAGAGATGCCGCTTGTAAAAGTTCCAATCCAAATAAAACCATTTGAGTCCTCGTGTAGAACGAAAATTTCTCCTTTGTCAATGGAATTTAGATTGTCTTTGTTATAAGAATATCTTTTAACTTGATTAGTTATGGTATTAATCTTTAGTAATTCTTTATTAGTTGCCATCCACAAATTGTTGTATTTGTCTTTAATGAACATTGAGAAAATATTTCCCTCAATGTGTTCTTCGAAACCCGGTTTTTTATCCAATCTTTCGACAACTAATTTTTTTTTATTATACTGAAAAAGCCCGTTGAACTCAGTCCCAATCCAAAGGATATCTTTATCCTTTGGATCCTCTATTATAGAGAAAACATTTTTTCCGTTGAATTTTTCTATTTCTATTATGTCCAACTTTCCTGGCTTCGTGTTTTGAGCTAATTCTTTGAAGTTATAGATAACATTTAATTTGGTGTAACCGCCCAGCCATAAATTGCCATCTGAATCAAGAAAAATTGCTCTCATACTATTAATAGTAAGGCGGTTTTTTTTATTTATGTCATACTTGATAGTATTAAACTGCTTATTCTTGGGAGTAAATTTATAAAGGCCGTAACCGTTGCTTCCAACCCATATTACCCCTTCTTTAGTTTTTGTTGCAGCTTGAAATCCGAATGATTTTGGATACTTATATTCTTCATCGATAAAATCGGTTCGCTTCATTTGACCTGGTTCGAAAATTCCAATATTTCTATCATTTATCACATAAACTTTTTTATCAGGACTTTCATAAAAGTAACCGTAAACTGAATTTATTATATCTGTATCAGACAAATCGACTAAATTCATACTCTTTTTATCAATCTTAAAAGAAACTTCTAGCATCGCCGAGACATAAATGTTACCAGCTCCATCATCATAAAAAGAGGTAATTGTTTTATTTTTTAAAAACGGGTAGTCTTCAGAATTAAAATTGATAAATCGATTATTATCACTATCATAATAACTGACACCACAGCCGAAAGACCCAATCCAAATATCACCGTCTTTATCATTAAAAAGAGTTCTAACTCTATCAAATTGAATAAATGAGGCATTATCACTGTCTGGTAGAAATTCAGTGTATTTATTGGTGGCAGGATTAAAATTATATAAGCCTTTTGAAGTAGCTAGCCAAATATTCCCAAACTTATCTTCGCTTATGGAATTTATCTTGTAATTATTTAATGACAGTGTATCATTAAGTACGCCCTGGTAATTTGTAAATTGTTCTGTGCTGAGGTCAAATTTACAAAAGCCGTTATAGGTTCCGAACCATAAATCACCATTACTGTCTTCAAAAATTGAGCTTATCTGATTTCCGCAAATACTGTTTGAATCCGTTCGGTTGTTACGAAATGTTTTGAAATTATAACCGTCATATCTATTCAAACCATCTGAAGTGGCAATCCAAAGATAGCCAATCTTATCTTGGTGAATATCTCTGATTAAATTATTTGATAACCCATCTTCATCAGTAAAACAGTCCATAAAATATTGCGGCGTGGTTTGTGCATTGGTAATACTTCTCGTAAAGAGCATGCTAAGAAGAAAACTAATAACGATAGAGTATTTTATTAAATTCGTTTTCAATATAACCAGAGAATCTGAAAAATATGCAATAGCTTAAGTTTAAGTATTTCGAAATTTCAAAAACCAAAATAAGTAAAAATTGTATAAATAGGTGTTTTTTACAGAGGAGATTTATGGGTATTACTAAATTTGCCCGATACTGTATGTTAAAGAATAAAAGGCAAATATATATATCATATCTGCCTTTTGAATTTTGTTAACTATGTCTTTTACAATTTATGTTCCCTTCATGACCAAATTGCGTACATTCTTCCATATCGCAACATGTATGACAAACACGTTTTAACGCTTTAAAATCAATCAGTTCAATATCTTGTGATAAATAACCTTCCTTAACAGTTTCTTCACGCATTAAATCTGTACTTAGATATTTTTTATTACTATCAGCAAATACGGTTACAACTGTAGCATCCGAACCAAGTTCATTCTGGGCTTTTAATGCCCCAAGAAAATTCGCACCTGAGGAGATTCCCATTGCCAGTCCTAGTTCACGTGATAATTTTTGAGCCATAATTATTGAGTCACCGTCGTTTACAGCTATTATATCATCAAGTTGATCAAGTTTTACAATTTCCGGTATAAATTCGTCAGATATTCCTTGGATTCTGATTTTGGTTGGCAAGAATTAATTTGGTTTTTAGATACATTAAAAAATAGCAATGAGAACCTCGACAAAGTATTGAATATTGATCGTCACCTTTGGTTTCTTGCTTTTTCAAATTTATTAGTTAACCTTGATGGACCAATTAACAACCCTCAAAATTATTATATGTATGAAGATGATGCAAGTAGGTTCAATCCAATTCCCTGGGATTTAAACGAAAGTTTTGGTGTTTATGCTAACCATCAAACACTGGGTCAGTTACAAACTTCCCAATTACAGCAACTTAGCCCATATGCAAATATCAATGAGAGCCAATTTCCTATAATCAGTAAAGTTCTGAATAATGATACTTACGGTAAAATGTACGTTGCACACATGAAAACTATTTTGTCTGATTATTTCGACAATGGTTTTTATAGAACAAGAGCTTTGGAAATACAAGCTATAATTGATACTGATGTTCAAGCTGATGCTAATAAGTTCTTTACATATGCTAATTTTGTAAGTAATATTGATAATAGCGTTGGAGGGGGAAATCGTCCAGGAAGCCAATCAACTATCGGAATTGCTGAATTGATGGAAGCAAGAACTACATACTTAAATTCTTTATCCGATTTTCAAGCTTCTGGCCCATTAGTTTCCTCTGTGCAACTTAACCCATCCAACCCATCACCAAATACAGATGTGTGGATAACTGCAAGTATAGAGAATGCTGAGTCAGTTCAATTGGCATATCGTAGTAGTCTTACATCTCCTTTTGAAAAAATGGATATGTTAGATGACGGAAATAATAATGATGGATCTGCCGGAGATGGTGTTTATGGTGTTGCCGTCCCTACTGGAAATGTAGGATTTAAATATTACCTTTTTGCCGAAAACGTTAACGCTGCAACCTTTTTACCAGAACATGCTGCAAATGAATTTTATACTTTGGCAGTTTCAAACTATTTAGTTGTAAATGAGTTTATGGCTAGTAACGAAACTACTGTACCAGATTCTGATGGTGAATATGAGGATTGGATTGAACTCTACAATAATTCTGATGAAGACATTAATCTTAATGGATATTTTTTATCGGATGATGGCAATGAAATTGCACAATGGGTCTTCCCAGATACTAGTATTGCAGCCAATGAATATTTAATTATTTGGGCGGATAAAGATGAAGATCAACAAGGATTACACGCATCCTTTAAACTCTCAAGCTCTGGCGAGACTATTTATCTATCCGATAGTGATACTACAATTGTTGATGAAATAAGCTATACTGACCAAACAACTGATATATCAACGGGTCGGTATCCAAACGGAACAGGCTCATTCATTCAAATGGATCCAACTTTTGGTGCTGAAAATGGAGATGGAATCACAAGTGTTGATAATCTGGGCATAGAAATTCCTAACAATTACTCTCTTGAACAGAATTATCCAAATCCATTTAATCCATCAACTGTAATTAATTTTTCAATTCCAGAGAGTGGTTTAGTTACATTAAAAGTGTTCAATATTCTTGGGCAAGAAGTTGCTGAATTAATAAACGATGTTAAAACTGTTGGAAATTACGCAATAGCTTTCGATGCTTCAAGTCTTACTAGTGGAATGTATATTTACAGAATTCAATCTGGTAGTTATTCAGCAACAAAGAAAATGCTGCTAGTAAAATAAAGTACACGAAGTGAGTATTTATTTTTGCACAGTCCCGTTTGGGGGAATGTTGGTTAAGTAACAATTATTAGGAACTGGAGTTTTTAGAACTCTAGTTCCTATTACAAATCAAAAAGAATAATCATTCTATTTTAAATCCAAAACTAAGCATTTGGTCAATATCGGATTCGTTTATATAACAATGAATACGATCTCCTCTAGGACAACTACAAGCAGAACAAGTTGCATCGTAAGGAAAGGTCTGCTCCAGTTTATTTATTTCTATTCCTAATTTTTCAAAATATTGTTCAAATATTTGAAGTCTTTCAGAATCAGAAAGTTTTACATATAATTCAGAATCATCATTATTATTTTCTAACCCGTCCTGTTCCCAAGTATTTCCCATACATTGTATTGGGTCAATCGTTACCCATTCACGATTTTCTTCCTCGTTACAAGCCTGAGAAATAAATCCGAGAAAGAGGATTATGGATAATAGAAAATATTTCACAACCAATTTTCTTTTTTATACCAATCAATAGTTGCTTGCATACCCTCTTCAATAGTGTATTTTTCTATAAATCCTAAATCTTTTTGCGCCTTTGTTGTGTCGCAAGTCCAGGCTTCTTGAACAAAATCACGAGCTTTTTCAAGATTAAATGTTGCTGGTTTTTTACTGAACATAGAAAAGAATTGTGCAAATGTTGCAACTGTATAAACTAATGCATGTGGTAATCGTAAATTTATTGCCCCTTTTCCCATTGCATTTTTAATTACTTTACCAATTTGTGGCCAGTTATAAAACTCTTTAGAACTAATAAAGTAAGTCTCCCCTTTTGCAATTTCTTTTGTTGCTGCAAGGTAAATTCCGTGAACTAAATCTTTTACATAGATTATACTTAACTCTTTACGGTTAAATCCGACTAAAGTCATTAAGCCTTGTTTATAAGTTTTGAAGACTAAATAAATTTCAGTATCACGATCACCATAAATTGCAGGTGGACGAACAATTGTAATTGGCAATTTATCCATATACCCTTTTGTTAGTTCCTCTTGAGCAACCTTACTTCTTCCATATGTTGTAATTGGAGATGTTGGAGTATCTTCATTGTTTGGTTTTTCAAGAGTTGATGGGCCACTTGCTGTTAAGCTACTAACTATTAAAACTCGTTTTATATTAGGAGCAACTTCTACAACCGCATCCAATAAATTTCTAGTCGTTTCAACATTACCTTTAAAATATCCATCTTCTGTTTTAGCTTTTACGACTCCAGCAACGTGATAAAGGTAATCAACATTCTTTAATACCTTTTTCAATCCATCTTTATCAAATAATCCAGAATCGTGAATTGTTACATTCTTTCCTTCCAACCATTTGAGGCTACTACTTTTTCTAACTATGCAATGAACTTCATCACCTTTTTCTATAAGGTAATCAACCAAATGGCTTCCAACAAAACCACTTGCCCCTGTAACAACTGAAACATTTTTATCTGACATACTTAAACTTATATTTATTGTAAATTGAATTTATATTTATAAAATTGTAACTTAGCAAGTTAATTTTGCATTAAAAAATACTAAATTATAAAATAACTTATAGACTATTTCTCTGGAGAGAACTTGGATTTATTCAAAAAATGTTACGATTTTACCCGTGCAGATGAAGTAAAGAAAACAGGGCTTTACCCTTATTTTAGAGCAATTGAAGAAAATGAAGGGCCAGTAGTCCACATTGAAGGCCGTAAAGTTATTATGGCAGGTTCAAATAATTATTTAGGACTTACCGCACATCCAAAAGTTAAAGAAGCGTCGATTAAAGCTATTGAGCACTATGGGACTGGTTGTTCTGGTTCCAGGTACTTAACAGGAACCCTAAAGCTACATGAAGAACTTGAAGAAAAAATGGCTAAGTTTTTTGGTGTTGAAGCTGTTTTACTCTATAGTACTGGTTACCAAACTGGACAAGGAGTAATTCCTACAATTGTTCAACGTGGTGAATATGTTGTTTCTGACAAAGATAATCATGCATCGATCCAAATTGCTACAATGATGGCAAAAGGAATGACAGCAGATTTATTGAGATATAAACATAATGACATGAAAGATCTTGAAAGAATTTTACAAAAAATCCCTAAAGAAACTCCTAAGTTAATTGTTAGTGATGGTGTATTTAGCACAGGTGGTGAAATAGTTGATCTTCCCAAATTAGTTGAACTTGCAAAAGAATACAATGCAAGAACTCTTATTGATGACGCCCATGCTGTTGGGGTTATTGGAAAAGGTGGAAGAGGGACTCCCAGTGAATTTGATTTAGTTGACGATGTTGATTTAACAATGGGAACTTTTAGCAAAACGTTTGCTTCGTTAGGTGGTTTTATTTGTGGTAAAGCAAAAGTTATTGATTATATAAAACACCATAGTTCTGCGTTAATTTTTTCTGCGTCACCTACTCCAGCTTCAGTTGCTGCTGCAATGGCTGCTTTGGAGATTCTTGAAGAGGAACCATGGAGAGTTGATAAATTGATTTCTAATGCAGATTATATTCGTAGAGGTCTTAGAGATGCTGGTTTTGATGTTCCAGAAGGTCGCACCGGAATAGTACCAGTTTTTGTTAAAAAAGATGATGTTGCAATGCAAATGTGGCGTAACCTTTATGACAATGGTGTTTTTGTAAATGTTTTTGTTCCTCCTGGCGTTCCAGAAGGAAGACAAATGATGCGAACAAGCTATATGGCTACTCACGAAGAACATCATCTTGCAAAAATTGTTGAAGTTTTCAAAAAAGTTGGAACTGAGTTAGGCATAATTTAAAATAATTATATTTTATGAGGCTCATGTTTTGATTTAAAGATCATTAATGAGCCTTTTTTTATGGAGTTAAATATGAGTAGCATTGAAATAAAAGCATTACATCCAAAAAAAGATGTTGTGAAATTTCTAAAATTTGCTTGGAAAATTTACAAAGATGATCCCAACTGGGTTCCACCATTAATGATGGATAAAAAAAAACTACTCAACAAAGACAAAAATCCATTTTTTAAAACTTCCCAAATGGAAATGTTTATGGCTTTTAAAGATGGCGAGCCAGTTGGAAGAATTGCTGCAATTAAGAATGATACTCATAATGAAATTCACAAAGAAAACATCGGTTTCTTCGGTTTCTTCGAATGTATAAATGACCAAGAAGTTGCTAATGCGCTACTCGATGCTGCTCAAGAGTGGTTAAAATCTAAGGGGCTCGATGCTATGCGTGGACCGGCTAATCCATCAAGCAACGATGAATTTGGAATGCTACTTGAAGGATTTGATGATTCTCCAAGATTGATGATGCCCTATAATCCAAAGTATTATTTAGATTTAATGGATAATTATGGATTGAAAAAGATTAAAGATTTATTAGCATATCAGATAGACAATCCAAAATTATTAAAATCCGAGAAACTAATTCGTGTTGCAGAAATTGCAAGAAAAAGGTCTAAAGTTGAAATTAAACAAATCAATCTCAAGCAATTCAAAAGTGAATTAGAAAAAGTTAAGTTTGTTTATAATCAAGCTTGGGCACCTAATTGGGGATTCATTCCAATGACCGATGAAGAGATAGATAATCTTGCGAAGGAGTTAAAACCTCTCGTTGAAGACTCTTTAGTTCTCTTTGCTGAAGCTGAGGGAAAAATTGTTGCATTCGCTTTAGTTATGTTAGATTATAATGAATTGTTCAAAGATTTTAATGGCAAACTATTTCCTTTTAATGTTATTAAGCTTTTTACACAGCGTAAAAAAATAAAGTGGGCAAGAGTTCTTACTTTGGGTATTATTCCAGAATACCAAAAACGTGGAATTGATGCACTTCTTTATTACGAGATTACAAAGCGTGCGGAAAAGCTGGGCATTCTGAAAGGCGAAGCCAGTTGGATTCTAGAAGACAATGAAATGATGAAACGTGGTGCTGAAGTTATGAAAGGAGAAGTTTATAAAAAGTATCGCGTTTATCAGATGGATATTTAGCTTTAAATAATTTTCATTTAGCATAAATGTGCGAAATCTTTCATAATAGTGGAGATTTCTCACCTATAAATTGGGTTCGAAATGACATCCCTTAGCCTAGAACTTATATCTAAAACCAACGTAAAGGTGATGATTTGAAAAAAAGTATTTTTGCATTATTATCTCTACTTATATTTCTTACAAACAATTTATCTTTGGCACAATACACTCAGAACGATTCTGCACTTGTTAGAACAACATTCATGCGAGAGTTTAATAAAAGCATTATTAATGAATATCTATATTCCAAGGATTCAACAAAAGTAAAGGCTGCACTACTAAGCATAAGTCATTCCAAAGATACAACATTTGTGGACTCACTAATTTGGTTAAATTATTTCCAATATGGAGATTATATTTCTTTTGCTTTGGGACAGCTTGGTCAGTCAATGAAATCCACTGACTTCTTGTTTTTGATACTTCAACTGGAGGAAACTTACCACAGTCTTGAAACTTATGATGCTCTTGGGAAATGTAGCGATACTACAACATTAGATTTGTTGTTTGATTTAGTTGATAGTAACTATATACTTAGTTCTGCAGGTTTACCACTTGCAATTGCAAACTATTATTCTCGTGGAATTAGTAATCCAAAGTCGATTCCTAAAATGTTAGATTATTTATCTAGCAAGAATATTCACCCACCATTTAACTCAAAACTATTCATCAAAGGGGAGAAAATAAAACATCGCCCCTCTATATCAGTTAAAAATAATATTCTGCTTAGAAATCATGAATTGAGCAAACCACTTAATACATTCTTCGCTCTATACAGACTTGGTTCAAGCAAATTAGCAATTCCAGAATTAACAAAATTAGCTAATGATGATTTTTACGATCAAACTAAATTATATGTTCTTGGTAATTTTAGAAAATTAAAATATTTTCCAAATGATACACTTCTACTAAGTATTTTAGTAAACTCAAATTCTTGGAGAATAAGAACTGAAACTGCAAACTCGGCTTGTTTCTATCCATTTAATACAAAGGGCGAAATTGCTAATTACCTTTATCTAATATTAGATAGAAATCCTAACGTGTCTCGCACTACTGCAACAGCATTAAAAAATGTTAAATACGCCAGAGATACAACATGGTTTAAAAGTGAAATTGAAATGCTTCTTAAAGCCCATATTCTCACACCAAACACAAAAGGAGAATTATTAGTCAGCTACGCTTCTCTTTTTAATATATCAGTAAAA
>CBDUTO010000105.1:0-15145 GCA_965370315.1 uncultured Melioribacteraceae bacterium | reverse complement strand
AAGTATAAAGAAATGATTCTTACTAGTGAAAATACCGTTGTGGAAGAAGAATCTTTTGAAAATAGTGAATTAAAAGCAGAAGAAAGCGAAAAAACAGAATTATAGTTGTTAAAATATTAATTGATGTGCTTGACAAACTTGAATATAAACGGTATATTACGAGTCTGAATTTTTAAGCACTTTTAAATTTATGGAGGTAATTAAGTGCCAACAATAAACCAGTTGGTTAGGAAAGGTCGTAAAGTTGTTAAGTCTAAAAACAAGGCTCCAGCTTTAGAAGCATGCCCTCAAAGAAGAGGCGTTTGCACTAGAGTATATACAACTACACCGAAAAAGCCTAACTCAGCATTAAGAAAAGTTGCCAGAGTGCGACTAACAAACGGCATGGAAGTTACAGCGTATATTCCAGGTGAAGGTCATAATTTACAAGAGCACTCTATTGTATTGATTAGAGGCGGAAGAATTAAAGATATTCCAGGAGTTCGTTATCACATAGTTCGTGGTACACTTGACACTAGTGGAGTGGATGATAGAAAGAAAAGTAGATCAAAGTACGGCACTAAAAAACCTAAAAAATAATTAGACTGATATGAGAAAGCGAAGAGCAGAGAAAAGATATATTAAACCAGATCCACAATACAATGATTTGTTAGTTGCAAAATTTGTTAACTACATCATGATGGATGGTAAAAAATCAACATCAAGAAATGTTGTTTATGAATCTTTTGACTTAATTGAAAAAAGAACTAAAAAAACAGCACTTGAAGTTTTTAAAAAAGCAATTAGTAATGTGCAGCCAATGGTTGAAGTTAGAAGTAGAAGAGTTGGTGGTGCAACATATCAAGTTCCAATGGAAGTAAGAGCAGAAAGAAGAATTTCTTTAGCTTTACGTTGGATCAAAAAATATGCTAGAGATAGAAAAGACAAAACAATGGCAGAAAGATTATCAGCAGAATTAATTGCTGCATCAAATGGTGAAGGTTCTGCAGTTAAGAAAAAAGATGAAGTCCATAGAATGGCAGAGGCTAATAAAGCTTTTGCTCATTTCAAATGGTAATGATGACATGGTTAAGGATTAGAGTAGATGGCTAGCAAGAGAGTAGAATTAGATAAAGTAAGAAATATTGGTATAATGGCCCACATTGATGCGGGTAAAACTACCACTACCGAGAGAGTATTATACTATACAGGTAAAACTCACAGAATCGGTGAAGTTCATGATGGCGGTGCTACTATGGACTGGATGGAGCAAGAGAAAGAACGTGGAATCACTATTACTAGTGCTGCTACAACTGCATTTTGGGATGGACATCAAATAAACATTATTGATACTCCTGGACACGTTGATTTTACAGTAGAAGTTGAACGCTCTCTTCGTGTTCTAGATGGTGCTGTCGCATTGTTTTGTGCTGTTGGTGGTGTTGAACCTCAATCAGAAACTGTATGGCGTCAAGCTGATAAATATAAAGTTCCTCGTATTGCATTTGTAAACAAAATGGATCGTGTTGGTGCTGATTTTTTCAATGCAGTAGATATGATGAAAAAACGATTAGGAGCTAATGCAATTCCAATTACTTTACCTATTGGTGAAGGCGATATGTTCTCAGGAGTTATTGACTTAATTACAATGAAAGCACGAATGTATCATGAAGATACTTTGGGTGCAACGTTTGAAGATAAAGATATTCCTGATGATTTGGTTCCATTAGCAGAAAAGCATAGAACAATGATTCTTGAAGCTGTTTCTGATGTTGATGATACTTTGCTTGAAAAATACCTTGAGGGTGAAGAGATCACAAATGAAGAAATATCAAAAGTATTAAGAGAAGCTACAATTAAGTTATTGATTACTCCAGTTTTATGTGGGTCTTCGTTTAAGAACAAAGGTGTGCAAAAACTTCTTGATTCAGTAGTTGAACTTTTACCTTCTCCACTTGATGCCGGTGAATTAAAAGTTCATCATATTCATCAAGACGAAGAACTTGTTCGGGAAGTCGACACAAAAGAGAAATTTACAGCGTTAGCTTTTAAAATTATGACTGATCCATATGTTGGAAGATTAACTTACATTAGAGTTTATAGTGGAAAATTGAAAGCAGGATCATATATATATAACTCAGTTTCTGATAAGAAAGAAAGAGTAGGTCGTATTCTTTTGATGCACGCTGATAAAAGAGAAGATTTAGAAGAAATTAGAGTAGGAGATATTGCAGCTATTGTTGGATTAAAAAACACAAAAACTGGTGATACTCTTTGTACTGATGACGATAAAGTTTTATTGGAGAAAATGGTTTTTCCTGAACCAGTAATTCAGATTGCTATTGAACCAAAAACAAAAGCTGATCAAGATAAGTTAGGTGAAGCTTTAATGAAATTAGCTGAAGAAGATCCAACATTTAAAGTTAAGTCTGATGATGAAACGGGACAAACTTTAATATCAGGTATGGGTGAACTTCACCTTGAGATTCTTGTTGATAGAATGAAACGAGAATTTAAAGTAGAAGCAAATATTGGAAAACCACAAGTTGCATATAGAGAAACAATTACAAAGACCGTTGTGTCTGAAGGTAAATTTGTTAAGCAAAGTGGTGGACGTGGTAAGTATGGTCATGTATGGTTAGAATTGTCACCAAATGAGCCAGGTAAAGGTTTTGAATTTGAAAATGCAATTGTTGGTGGTGTAGTTCCAAAAGAGTATATTACTCCAGTTTCTCGTGGTGTGGAAGATGCGCTAAAAAATGGTGTTATTGCTGGTTATCAAGTTGTGGATGTTAAAGTTAAGCTTTATGATGGTTCATATCATGATGTTGATTCTGATGAAGTATCATTTAAGGTTGCTGGTTCTATGGCATTTAGAGATGGTGCTAAAAAAGCTAGACCAGTTTTGCTTGAGCCAATGATGAGCATTGAAGTTACTACTCCAGAAGAGTATATGGGAGATGTTATGGGTGACCTTAACTCTCGCAGAGGTAAAATTGAAGGTTTTGATCCAAGAAGAGATGCTCAAGTAATTAAAGCAAAAGCACCTCTTTCTGAAATGTTTGGATATGCCACAGTTTTAAGATCAATGACTCAAGGACGAGCAATATATTCTATGCAATTTGCGCACTATTCAGAAGTGCCAAAATCAATAGCTGAAGAGATTTCTGAAAAACAAAATATTAATAAGTAATTAAACAAGTATAAAAGGAACAAGGAGTTTTCTATGGCAAAGGAAAAATTTGATAGGAGTAAACCTCATGTTAATATCGGAACTATTGGTCATGTGGATCATGGTAAAACAACATTAACAGCTGCGATTACAATGTCGCTAGCAAAAAAAGGTTTATCTGAAGAAAGATCATTTGATAGTATTGATAATGCACCTGAAGAGAGAGAAAGAGGTATTACAATTGCAACAGCGCATGTTGAGTATTCAACTGCAAACAGACATTATGCTCATGTGGATTGTCCTGGTCACGCTGATTATGTAAAAAACATGATTACTGGTGCTGCTCAAATGGACGGTGCAATTCTAGTAGTTGCAGCAACTGATGGTCCTATGCCTCAAACAAGAGAGCATATCCTTCTTGCACGTCAAGTTGGTGTTCCTAAAATTGTTGTTTACATGAACAAAGTTGATCTTGTTGATGATGAAGAATTAATTGAATTAGTTGAAATGGAATTAAGAGAACTATTAACAGAATATAAATTCGATGGCGATGATATTCCAATTATTAAGGGATCTGCGTTACAAGCTCTTGAAGCTTCATCTAGTAGTGATACAAATGCTGATGATCCAAGAATGAATAGTATTTGGGAACTAATGGATGCAGTTGATGAATATATTCCAATTCCTCCTAGAGATGCTGATAAACCTTTCTTAATGCCTGTTGAGGATGTATTCTCAATTACAGGTCGTGGAACTGTTTCTACTGGTAGAGTAGAAAGAGGCGAAGTTAAACTTGGTGAAGAAATTACTCTTATTGGTCTTGGAATGAATAAGAAAACAGTTGTTACTGGTATCGAAATGTTCAGAAAAGAACTTGATTCAGCAGTTGTTGGTGATAATGCTGGTATTCTTATGAGAGGCGTTAATAAAGAGGAAATTCAAAGAGGTATGGTGCTAGCTAAACCTGGTTCAATTACTCCTCACACTAAATTTGAAGGTGAAGTTTATATCCTTTCAAAAGATGAAGGTGGACGTCATACACCATTCTTTAATGGTTACAGACCACAGTTCTATTTTAGAACAACTGATGTAACTGGTATTGCTACTCTTCCTGAAGGTGTAGAAATGGTAATGCCTGGTGATAATGTAAAAATGAAAATTGAATTAATTTCAGAAATTGCAATGGAAGATGGACTACGTTTCGCGATTCGTGAAGGTGGTAGAACTGTTGGTTCTGGAGTTGTTACAAAAATTATAGAATAAAGTTATTTGTTTATTGCCCGATTGAGGTAACTCGATCGGGTTTATTTTAAGGAGAGAAGATTTTGGCAGGTCAAAAAATACGAATTAGATTAAAATCGTACGATCATATTTTAATTGATAAGTCAACAGAAAAAATTATTAAAACTGTAAAGAGTTCAGGAGCTGTAGTATCAGGTCCAATTCCTTTGCCAACAAGAAGATCAGTTTATACAGTTTTACGCTCTCCTCATGTTGATAAGAAGTCTCGTGAACAATTCGAGATTAGAGCACATAAAAGAATTATTGATATTCATAACTCTAACAACAAAACCGTAGATTCTCTTAGTAAATTAGAGATTCCAGCGGGAGTTGATATCGAGATTAAGTTATAAGGATTTAGATCATGCCAGGATTGTTAGGTAAAAAATTAGGAATGACAAATTATTATTTAGAAGATGGATCAGTTGCACCAGTAACTGTTGTAGAACTTGGTCCATGTACTGTTGTTGCTATTAAAACAAAAGATAATGATGGATACGAAGCACTTCAGTTAGGATTTGGTGATAAAAAAGAGAAACATCTTAGTAAACCGCAAATTGAATACTATAAGCAAAATAAATTGAAACCATCTGCTTTTTTGAAAGAATTTAGAAATTTTGATATTTCAGAATATAAAATTGGTGATGAAATTACTTCAGAGCTATTTTCTGAAGATGATATAGTGAAAGTTTCTGCAAAGAGTAAAGGTAAAGGTTTTCAAGGTGTTATGAAACGTCACGGTTTCCATGGTGGTCAAAGAACCCACGGTCAAGGTGATAGAGAAAGAGCACCTGGTTCGATTGGACAGAGTTCATACCCTTCAAGAGTATTAAAAGGTATGAAAATGGGTGGTAGAACTGGATATAAAAGAATTACTACTACTGGAATGAAAATAGTAAAAGTAATTGCTGATAAAAATGTTATATTAGTTAAAGGCGCTGTTCCTGGTGCAATTAATACAATAGTTGAAATTAATAAGTAATTGGTTAAAAAATGAAGTTAGATATTTATAAAATTGATGGTACGCAAGAAGGCTCTTCAATAGAATTGTCAGAGGAAGTATTTGGAATTGAACCAAATGACCATGTTATTTATCTTGCAGTAAAGGCTCATTTAGCTAATCGTCGCCAAGGTACACACAAAACCAAAGAAAGAGGTGAAGTGCGTGGTGGTGGTAGAAAACCTTGGAAACAAAAAGGTAGAGGAACTGCACGTGCTGGTACAATAAGATCTCCTATTTGGATTGGTGGTGGTACTATTTTTGGACCAAAACCGAGAAATTACAGACAGAAATTGAATAAAAAAGTTAATAGACTAGCTCGTAAATCGGCTTTATCATATAAAGCTAGTGCTAATCAAATTATGATTGTTGAGGATTTCAATTTTGAAAATCCAACAACAAAAGATTTTTCAAAAATGCTTAGTGCTCTTAAGATTACTGGAAAGAAAGTCTTATTAGTTACTGCAGAGCATCAAGAAAATCTATATAGATCTGGTAGAAACATAAATAAAGTAGATATTATAGAAGCACAACATGCATCTACTTATGATGTGTTAAATCATCAAGTACTGTTACTACAGAAAAGTGCAGTTGATAAATTAGTTAGTGTATTCAATTAAAAGGTTAATTGGTATTTAGGATGAATAATATTTTAGTAAAACCCTTAGTAACTGAAAAAATGACAGGCCTTATGGAAAGTGAAAATAAGTACGGCTTTATCGTTAATCATAACTCAAATAAAATTGAGATAGCTAAGGCAATAGAGAAAAGATTTGAGGTAGAGGTTCTTGCTGTAAATACTATGAGGTATAAAGGCAAAACAAAAACACAAGCTACAAAAAAAGGTAGATTTAGTGGAAAAACACCTCAGTTTAAGAAAGCAATTATTACAATAAAAGAAGGTCAAACACTTGATCTTTTTGATGAAGTATAAAGATTTAGGAAGTGGAGCTTTATTAAATGGCAATTAGAAAATTAAAACCAAATACACCAGGAACAAGATATCAGTCTCGTTCTACTTTTGATGAGATAACTAGGACTTCTCCTGAGAAGTCTCTAACTGTTGCTCTTAGAAAATCTGGTGGTAGAAATAATCATGGTCGTATTACTAGCCGTCACATTGGTGGTGGTCATAAAAGACGATACAGAATTATTGATTTCAAAAGAAACAAATTTGATGTTCCAGCAAAAGTATTTTCTATTGAATATGATCCTAATAGATCATGTAGAATAGCATTACTTCACTATTTAGATGGTGAAAAAAGATATATTTTAGCTCCAGACGGATTAAAAGTTGGTAATATGGTTAAATCTGGTGATGGAGTTGAGATTAAGGTTGGTAATGCAATGAAGTTAAAAGATATTCCTCTCGGTAGTTTAATTCATAATGTTGAGTTAAAACCTGGGAAAGGTGGTCAAATGGCTCGATCTGCTGGAATGTCAATTTCGCTTGCTGCAAAGGAAGGGCAATATGCTCAATTAAAATTACCTTCTGGTGAAGTAAGATTAGTTTCATTAGAATGTATGGCTACCTACGGTACTGTTGGAAATGCTGAACAAGAAAATATAAGTTTAGGTAAAGCTGGTAGAAGTCGTTGGTTAGGTAAAAGACCAAAAGTTCGTGGTGTTGTTATGAATCCTGTAGATCACCCAATGGGTGGTGGTGAAGGAAGATCGTCTGGTGGTGGTCATCCTGTATCTCCATGGGGACAACCTGCAAAAGGTCTAAAAACACGTAGTAAAAAGAATCAATCTAATAAATTTATTGTTAAACGTAGAAAGAAATAGGTAGAGTGTAAGTATGCCAAGATCGATTAAGAAAGGTCCGTTTATTGATGCAAAGTTGCTAAAAAAAATTCAACAACTTAATGAAACAAGCCAAAAGAAAATTATTAAAACTTGGTCTCGCGCTAGTACTATATCGCCAGATTTTGTTGGACATACAATTGCGGTTCATAATGGGAATAAAATGATTCCAGTTTATGTTTCAGAAACTATGGTTGGTCATAAGCTAGGGGAGTTTTCTCCTACTAGAGTATTTAGAGGACATCCAGTATCTAAGTCTGAAAAAGCATCAAAATTGAGAAAATAATTTTTATAAGGTATTTGAGAAATGGAAGCTAAAGCAATACATAGATACATTGGTACATCTCCAAGAAAAATGAGATTAGTAATTGACCTCATTAGAGGATTGGGAGTAGAAAAAGCAATTGAAATATTACATTTCAGTGCAAAACATCCAGCAAAAAATGCTGAAAAAGTTTTAAGATCTGCTATTTCTAATCTTCTAAATAAAGATGAGGAATCTAACTTAGAGCCATCAGATTTATATGTTAAAGAAGCATATGTAAATCAAGGTCCTACGTTAAAAAGAATGCTACCTGCACCAATGGGTAGAGCTTATACAATAAGAAAAAGGTCTAATCACTTAACAATAGTCGTAGCTAGCAAATAGTTAGTTCAGGAGGAATAGTTTGGGTCAGAAAGTAAATCCAATAGGTTTTAGAGTAGGTATTATTAGAGGTTGGGAATCCAACTGGTACGAAAATGGTAGTTATGCTGAAAAATTGAATGAAGATAAAAAGTTAAGAATGTATATTAGAAACCGCTTAAAAAAAGCTGGTATTTCTAGAATAATTATAGATCGTACTTCAAAAAATGTTGTTATTACTATTCACACTTCGCGACCTGGAGTTGTAATTGGTAAAAGTGGTAAAGAGATTGCTCAGCTTGAACAAGAATTGAAAAGTATTACTGATAAAGAAGTTAAAGTTCAAATATCTGAAATCAAGAGACCTGAACTTGATGCTTACCTTGTTGCAGAAAATATTGGTATTCAACTTAAAGGTAGAATATCATTTAGACGTGCAATGAAATCTGCAATTCAATCTGCTCGTAGAATGGGTGCTGATGGAATAAAAGTTATGTGTGCTGGACGTTTAGGTGGAGCTGAAATGGCAAGAACTGAACAATATAGAGAAGGTAAAATTCCTCTACATACTTTAAGATCCGATATTGATTATGGTACATTTACATCACAAACAATATATGGTTCAATTGGTATAAAAGTTTGGATTTACAAAGGTGAAGTTTTAGGAAAAAGATTATCTGATTAAGAGTTTTAGGAGTTATTCTAATGTTAATGCCCAAAAGAGTAAAATATAGAAAATCACATAGAGGTAGAAGAAAAGGTAAAGCTTTTCGTGGAAGCACAATAAATTTTGGTGATTTTGCTATTAAAGCAACACAAGCTGGTTGGATTACAAGTCGCCAGATTGAAGCTTGTCGTGTTGCTATTGTTAGAACAATGAAACGTGATGGTAAAGTTTGGATTCGTATCTTCCCAGACAAACCTGTTTCTAAAAAACCATTGGAAACAAGAATGGGTAAAGGTAAAGGTAACGCTGAATATTGGGTTGCTGTTGTAAAACCAGGTAGAATATTGTTTGAAGTTACTGGTGTTCCTAAAGCTGTTGCTATGAGAGCATTTGAGTTAGCAGGACATAAATTACCTATTAAAACAACAACTTCTGTAAGACCTGATTACGAAGAAAATTAATGTAAGGATTGTAAGATGAAGATCTACGAAATTCGTGAAATGAATAATGATGAACTATTGAAAAGAATTGAAGAAGAAACTAATAATATGATTGATCTTCGATTTCAACATGAACTCAAAAATTTAACTAATACTGCAAAATTAGATATAGTTAAAAAAGATATAGCAAAAATGAAAACTGTGCTTAAAGAAAGAGAACTTGAAGCACCAAAAGCCGAAAAAGAATAATTAGGAAATTGGAATTAGAATGGAAACAAGAGCTTTAAGAAAAACTAGAACTGGTGTTGTTGTTAAAAATGGTATGGATAAAAGTATTACTATAGCTATAGTTAGAAAAGTAGCACATCCTATCTATAAAAAGTATTTCAAGAAAACAACTAAGCTCATGGCACACGATGAAAAAAATGAATGTAACATTGGTGATGTTGTTAAAATAATGGAAACACGACCAATTAGTAAAAATAAAAATTGGCGATTAGTAGAAATTGTAGAAAAAGCTAAGTAATTAGGCAGCTACTAGGAGAATGTTGAGATGATTCAAGCAGAAACAAATTTGGCAGTTGCTGATAACTCAGGAGCTAAAAAAATACGATGTATAAAAGTTTTAGGTGGTAGTGGAAGACAATACGCAAGTGTTGGCGATTTAATTGTTGTTACTGTTAAAACTGCTATTCCTAAGGGAAATATTAAAAAAGGTGAAGTTACAAGAGCTGTTGTTGTACGAACTGCAAAAGAAGTAAGACGTAATGATGGTTCTTATATTAGATTTGATGAAAATGCTGCAGTACTTTTAAATGCTAACAACGAACCAATAGGAACTCGTATTTTTGGCCCTGTTGCTAGAGAGCTTCGAGATAAAAAGTATATGAAAATTATTTCACTAGCACCTGAAGTGTTATAGTATAAGGATTTTGTGAAAATGAAAATTAGAAAAAATGATAATATTGTTGTAATTGCTGGTAACTCTAAAGGTAGTACTGGAAAAGTTTTGAAAGTGTTTCCAAAAGAGAATAGAGTTATTGTTGAAGGAGTAAATTTACGTAAGAGACATACAAAGCCTAATCAAGCAAATCCACAAGGTGGAATTATTGAAATGGAAGCACCTATCCAAGTCTCAAACGTTATGTTGATGGATCCTAAAACTAATGAACCAACTCGAATTGGATCAAAAATTATTATAGATGATAAAACAGGTAAAAAGAAAATAGTCAGAGTTAGTAAGACTAGTGGCGAAATGCTCTAATTGAATTTTAAGGATTAAGACGAACAATGGCAAAGAAAGAAACAAAAGCGAAAAAGACTAAAGACGTAAGTAATGTGAAAGTTCCATTACGTCTTTTAGAAAAATATAAAGCAGAAATCATTTCAAAGATGACTGAAAAATTTTCATATAAGAATATTATGGAAGTTCCAAAGTTAGAAAAGATTGTTGTTAATATGGGTGTTGGTGAAGCAGCTAGTGATTCTAAAGCTCTTGATTTAGCAGTTAAAGATCTAGAGACTATCACTGGACAAAAAGCACTAATTAGATTAGCTAAAAAATCTATATCTAATTTCAAACTTCGTGAAGGCATGAAAATTGGTGCAAAAGTTACTCTTCGTGGTAGAAACATGTACGAATTTTTAGATAGATTGATTTCTGTTGCACTCCCTAGAGTTCGAGATTTTAGAGGAATTCCCGATAAGTCCTTTGATGGAAGGGGAAATTATACTCTTGGTATTAAAGAGCAAATTATTTTTTCTGAAATTGATGTTGATAAAGTTAATAGAATTATAGGAATGGATGTTACTATGGTAACTACTGCGAAAACTGATAATGAAGCTTTTGAATTGTTATCGTATTTAGGTCTTCCTTTTAAGAAAAAACAAGATTAGGTGGTAAACTTTAATGGCAAGAAAATCAATTATAGCTAGAGAAGCTAAGAGAAGAAAAGTTGTTGAAAAATATGCAGCTATTAGAAAAGAATTAAAAGAAAACAATGACTATGAAGGATTACAGAAGTTACCTAAAAATGCTTCACCTGTAAGACTTAAAAACAGATGTACTATGACAGGTAGGGGTCGTGGTTATTATAGAAAATTTGGAATATCTAGACTTGTATTTAGAGAAATGGCTCTAAAGGGTGAGATTCCAGGAATTAAAAAAGCCAGTTGGTAAAATATTAGGAGAGTTTGATATGCCAGTTACTGATCCAGTTGCTGATTTTTTGACAAGAATTAGAAATGCAATAGGTGCAAAGAAAAGATTTGTAGATATACCATCTTCTAATATGAAAGTTGGACTAGCAAAAATCTTAAAAAGTTCAAAATTTATTGTTGATTATAATGTTACAGAAGATAATAAGCAAAATGTAGTAAGAATATTCCTTAAATATGTAAATGGTGAATCTTCTATAAGTGGTTTGAAGAGAATTAGCACACCTGGTCTTAGAAATTATGTTGATTCAGATAACATCCCTCGTGTATTAAACGGGTTAGGAGTTGCAATTATTTCTACTTCTAAAGGACTATTAACTGATAAGCAAGCTAAGAGAGATATTGTTGGTGGTGAAGTAATTTGTCACATTTGGTAAATTTGAACGGAGAAGATTAAGTGTCAAGAATAGGTAAAAATCCAGTTAATATTAAAGATATAACTTTTGCTAAAGATGGTCAGAAAATAAAAGTAAAAGGGAAATTAGGTGAATTAGAAATGGTTGTTCATCCAAATATGACTGTTGAAGTTGAAGGCGAAGAATTATTGGTAAAACGCCCTAATGATCAAAAAGAGAATAGAGCTTTACATGGTTTAACAAGAGCTTTAATTCAAAATATGGTAACAGGGGTAACTAATGGTTATTCTAAATCACTTAAAATTGTTGGTGTTGGTTACAAAGCTGAATTAAAAGGAACAAATTTATTCCTTAATATTGGCTACTCACATCCAATCTATTTTATGCCTCCAAAAGAAATTCAAATTGAAGTGCCTGCTCCTACAGAGATTAATATTAGAGGTATTGATAAAGAATTAGTTGGACAAGTTGCTGCGAAGATTAGATCATTTAGAAAACCTGAACCTTACAAAGGAAAGGGTATTAAGTATACTGATGAAATCATTGTCAAAAAAGCTGGTAAAACTGCTGGTTAATTTTAGATATTAAAAGGTTAGAGTGAGAAATGTTAAAGAAGATTAAACTAAGAAAAGAAAGAAAAATAAAAAGAGTTCGAAAAAATTTATTTGGAACATCAGAGAAGCCTCGTTTATCGGTTTTTAAAAGCTTAAATCATATTTATGCTCAAGTAATTGATGATTCACAAAGTAAAACTTTAGCTTCTGCTTCTACTTTATCAAAAGAAATTGTAGATGAATTAACTAATGCTAAAAGTAAAATTGAAAAAAGTAAAATTGTTGGAAATCTTGTAGCGAAATTGGCTATTGATCAAAAAATTGAAAAGGTTGTCTTTGATAGAGGACCTAATAGATATCATGGTAGAGTACAAGCAATTGCTGATGGTGCTCGTGACGGTGGCTTAAAGTTTTAAGTTATTGTGTGGGATAGTCCCATGGTGTAATGGTAGCACCGCAGCTTTTGGAGCTGCTTGTCTAGGTTCGAATCCTGGTGGGACTGCTAAAAAATGTAATTATTGGAGTATTTAATTGAAGCCTAAAAAAGTACAAAATCCAGATGGATTAAAAGAAAAAGTTGTTCATATTAATCGAGTTGCAAAAGTTGTTAAAGGTGGTAGAAGATTTAGTTTCAATGCCATTGTTGTTGTTGGTGACGGAAAAGGCAAAGTAGGCGTTGGTCTTGGTAAAGCTAATGAGGTTACTGATGCAATATCAAAAGGTATTGATGATGCTAGAAAAAATGTAACCAAAGTTACTTTAGTTAAAGGAACAATTCCACATAAAATTATTGGAAAATATGGTGCTGGTCAAGTATTATTAAAACCTGCTTCTCCTGGTACTGGTGTTATTGCTGGTGGCGGTGTGCGTGCAGTTCTTGAAGCTGCTGGAGTTGAAAATATTTTAACTAAATCGTTGGGTTCAAGTAACTCACACAATCAAGTTAAAGCAACATTAAATGGCTTAGTAAGCTTAATTGATGCTAATAAAATGGCTGCAAAACGTGGTATGTCAGTTGAAGAATTGTTTAACGCGTAATTGAGGAAAAAATGGCTAAGAAAATAAAATTAAACATTACACAGACTAAAAGTATTATTGATAGACCTAAAACTCAAAAGCTGACTATTGAAGCTTTAGGTTTAGGACGACCAAACTATAGTAAAATACATAACGATACTCCTCAGATTAGAGGAATGATTAACAAAGTATCGCATTTATTAAAAGTTGAAGAAATTGAAGAGTAGGAAAGAATGGATATTCTAAGTAATCTTAAAGCTGCAAAAGGCGCAACAAAAAATAGAAAAAGAATTGCTCGTGGTGAAGGTACTGGTCGTGGTGGTACAGCTACAAGAGGTTCAAACGGACAAAAATCAAGATCTGGTTTTAAGTACCGTGCTTGGTTCGAAGGTGGTCAAATGCCTTTGCAACGTCGAGTACCTAAAAGAGGTTTTGTTAGCCCGTTTAAAATTAGTTATCAAGTTGTAAATATTAGTGATTTACAAATACTTATCGACAATAAAAAAGTTGAAAATGGTATTATTAATGCAGTTGTTCTATACAAAAATGGTGTTATTTCTAAAGCTGTAGCTCCTTACAAAATTCTAGGTATGGGTAATCTTTCAGGAAAAGTTGAAGTTGAATCTCATAAATTTAGTAATTCTGCAAAAGAGAAAATTGAAGCTACTGGCGGAACAATTAAAGAGATTAAAGGCTAATGGGAAAATTACAAGATACTTTTCGAAATGTTTTTAAAATTCAAGAGCTAAGGCAGAGAATTCTCTATACTTTAGCTCTTCTTGTTGTTGTAAGACTTGGTGCACACATTACTTTGCCAGGTATAGATTCGTATTTATTAGCGGAGGCAATGGCAAACAAAACTTCTGATAATTTATTAGGTCTTTACGATCTGTTTGCTGGTGGTGCTTTTAGTAATGCTGCTATTTTTGCATTAGGAATTATGCCTTATATTAGTGCTTCTATTATTATACAGCTTGGTGGAGCAATTATTCCTTATTTCCAAAAATTGCAAAGAGAAGGTGAGGAAGGTAGAAAGAAAATAACTCAACTTACAAGATATGGAACAGTTTTAATTTCCTTATTCCAATCTATTGGTGTTGTAACTGGTGTTATAATGAATTTGCAATTTAATGGTGTATCAGTTGTACCTCCAGATGTGCAGGGAATTGGATTTATATTCTCTTCAGTTGTTATTCTTGTCGGTGGTACTGTGTTTATGATGTGGATTGGTGAGCAAATTACTGACAAAGGAATTGGAAACGGAATATCACTTATAATATTTATAGGTATAATCAACAGATTACCTTTTGCTTTACTAGATGAATATAGATTAATAATTTCTGGTACTAGAAATATTGTAATTGAAATTGTAATTCTAACTGCTATGGTTTTAATTATTGCTGCAATTGTTCTACTTACACAAGGTACTCGTAGAATTCCAGTGCAATACGCTAAACGTGTTGTCGGAAGAAAGGTTTATGGAGGAGTTACTCAGTATATTCCTTTAAAAGTAAATACAGCTGGTGTTATGCCAATTATATTTGCGCAAGCAATAATGTTCATACCTAGTACAGTTTTATCTTTCTTTCCAAACAATGATTTTTTACAAAATGTTGCTGGTTATTTTAATTATACATCATTAACATATTCATTAATTTATGGATTGATGATTGTCTTCTTTACATATTTCTATACTGCAATTGCGTTTAACCCGCAAGATGTAGCTGAAAATATGAAGAAGCAAGGTGGTTTTGTTCCGGGTATTAGACCTGGTAAGCAGACTTCTGAATTTATTGATAATATATTAACAAAGATTACTTTACCTGGATCAATATTCCTAGCAATTATAGCCATACTACCAGCATTTATTACGAGAATGGGAGTATCAGGAAGTTTCGCTCAGTTTTTTGGTGGAACTAGTCTATTGATTATGGTTGGTGTTGCTTTAGATACATTGCAACAAATTGAATCTCATTTATTGATGAGACACTATGATGGATTTATGAAATCTGGTAAGATGAAAAGTCGTAG
>CBDUTO010000104.1:0-15156 GCA_965370315.1 uncultured Melioribacteraceae bacterium | reverse complement strand
CTATTGCATAATTCGGGTTTAGTTGGCTACTGAATAAAGGATAACTAATTATTATAACTTATAGAAGTCGATTTACTAAAGAAAGCTCATATAAGAAATCACGGGCTATTGCAAAACAATGCGGATGTGATTTGAGTATACCAAATGGGCCAGGTATTGGAAATGTATTATGCTATTCTTCATTGATTAAATATTATTCTTTGAAACTTGGTAAACGACTTAAAATATTAACCGCTCCTATTAATCCAATAGTTGGAAAATCGGTGAATGATAATGACAACTACCCAATTTGGAAGAACAATCCATATATTCAAGAGATTGTTGATGCGAATAGAACTAGTGACGATTTAATTAAAATCATTAACAAACAGAAAGACGATACATGTCAATTTGGGCATGTTATTGAAAATATCTGTTTTGCCTATGGAATAATGCCAACGAAACTCAAACCACACCTTTATTTAAGTTTTGAGGAGCAGGCTTGGGCTTTAGATTATTTGAGCTCATTTAAAAGACCTATAATATGTATTCATCCATATGGTAAAACAGCTCCTAAGAATCGTATCGATTGGTTCGAAAAAAACTGGAATGATGTAATTAAATCATTCAGGGATTATAGTTTTCTCCAACTTGGAATAATTAAAAATGATCGTAAAAAAATCAATGCCCTTTTTCCAGATCTTACATTACGACAAACTTTTTCAATTATTTGGGCTTCAGATTTTTTTATCGGGTTTGATAGTAGCCTTGCACATATAGCAACTGCATTTGAAAAAAAAGCTATTGTTTTATGGGATGTAAAAGAAAAAGAAGTTATTGAGCACGAGAAAGAATTGGGATTTGCAGGTTCCATGATGCTTAGATGGGCATACCCTCAGAATACAAATTTGATGATGCTTGGAGAAAGAAATAATGAAATATATGATATTTGCTGCTCTTCCATTAAAAATTTCTTTATTTAAAACATTATTCAATTGCTAAAAAAAGACTTGAGTCTTTAAAAGAAATTAGTAAAAGATGATCCTCCTCAATATTTATTGGCATCCTTAATAAATTGTTATTCTGTTTGTTAATTATCTGATCATTAAATTCTAAAATCTTAAATAGACCAGAATACAATGGCGGTTTTAGATTCTCCGAATCTTTGAGGAATTGATAGTTAGATAAAATTTCTTTAGTAATTTGACTTATAGAATCTTCTTCGTGCTGATTAAATTCTGAAATATTATTAATAAGCTGTAATCCTTTTTCAATGTAAGCGTTGCAACTACTAAAATCACCTAATTTTACAAAAGCCAGCGCAATGTTATTATAACATTTCCACATCCAAAAAATTTGATTTACACTTTTACATAAATCAATAATTTTTTCAGTTTCAAATATTGCCTGCTCCCAATCCTCACAAAAAAAGAATTTTAATGATTTGTAAATTTTTAATCTGATTTTCTGATTTTCAACCCCTGCTTTATTCAGAATATTTTCCAATTCACTCACATCATCTTCATAGATGTTATCTGCCAGCAATTTTCCAACTAGAATATTAAGTCTATTATGATTCAATTGTCGAAAGGTTACATCATATTTTGCCCCTAATTTCCAACAGTCATATCCAATTCTTGGCTCACATTGCATATAAATCCTCCCAATATCTGAATAAAAACTACTTAATTCTTGATCACTAAAACCGATTTTATTTTTCAGCATTTTTGATGCAATTAACATTGCATATTTTGGAAAACCAACAGCGCAACAGATTAAAATAAATCTAGTAAGCAAACTATTTACATGCTTACCTGATAGTTCTTTAATTTTAAATATTTTCACAAAGTTCTCAATAAAATAATGAGGTTCCATCAATCTTGTATGAAGTATCAGTTTGTTCTTCAAGAGCTCATGCTGGCTAATATATTTTTCAGAATTATATAAAGGCTCGGATAGATTAAAAATATTATTTTCAATATTATTTAGAATTTTTTTTGCACTCAATTGCGATCCAGCCTGTATCTCAACAGAACTCAACTTAAGACCAATTGCAATTGTTTTTCTTAATATTTCAGAATTACTACTATTTTCTTGTAACATTAAAAAGTAACAACCATTCAGAGCAATCCTGTTTAAGCTATAATTATTTGAATTAGAAGCCATTACAGAAGCTTTATCATAACAAGCAAAGGAATACTTGTAATCCATGGAATCTTTTGTCAATTCAGCTATTGATAGGTAACCTCTTATATTATTTGGTTTATAGCTATTTTGTATTCTTCTTACTAGAAGGCCAAAACAACTCAATTGTTTCACCTCACTTTTTAGTGAAGTTTCAATCAATTCATGAGAAAATACTGTTGTTTCACTTGAAATAGAAGGTTTGGTAAAACCATACTTAATTAACAACCTTTCAACTTCCTGAATTGACTCACTAGTAACTTTTAAATCTTCACAAACTTTCTCTTGCTCTAATTCATCAATATATAGTCTACTAATTATATAGAATAGTTCATCTGGTTTAAAATTCCGTTCTTGTGTATAATTTTGTAACAAATTAAGAGTATTAATGCTCAATATAGAATTGATTTTTAAAGGGAGGTCTGAGATACGATCATTTAGAGCTACCCAATCAACAATATGGAACATATACTTATTGATCAATTGGAGAATATTATGACGAATGAAGTATCTCAACAATTGATCAATAAATAGTAAATTACCTCCAGTTTTTTGGAAAAGGATTTCAGCTAAATCATCAATATCTGAATTTGTAATAATTTTACTCAGTCCACTTTTTAAATCATTCTTATCAATTTCATGAAGAACTAAATGCTCAATTTCTGAAGAATTACTAATCAACAAATTGTCTTTGAATAAATTCCAATTATTTGTTGGTACGTTTTTTAATGTTCTATATTCAAATAAAAAAGTAAATTTACCTAAAACAGAATCTTGCAATCGCGAAAATAGAATTGAGAAGGTACGTAATAATTCAGGAGATAATTTATGAGCATCTTGTATGTAAATCAGGTTTTCTTCAGGGTGCTTGGAAATAATCTGCACTATAAGAATAATATATTCAATAATATTATCCGAATTAAACTGTTTGTGAATTATTTCCTCCGCCAGTTTATCACCTTCTGCTGTATCTCCTAATAATTTCCTTAGTGACCGTGAAATTATTTTTTCAGCTATAATTGTTTCTTTATTATTTTTAGGAGCTTCTCCACCTGGCCACATAAGATTCCAAAGAATCCTATATATCAATTCATTGGAAGTAAAATCAGAAATGGTTATTTGACTACATCTATAACCTCTGTTTCTATATTCACCAATCAGCTTACCGCAAAAAAAGCTCTTCCCGATACCCGCAATTCCTTCTAACAAGATAATTGAAGGAAGGTTTGAAGACAGTGTTTTGAATATGCTCTTCCACTCTTTTGGTTGAATAAGAAAATTAAATAAATCATCTGCAATAAGATCATATTTAAATTCAGGTAGCTTATGTAATTGTCCGTTGGAATATTTTGCCATAATGGTATATTCCTTATTATTCAAATCTAAAAGAGTGTTTGAAGATAGCTTAAATGACATTGAATTTTTACACTTCTCTTCTACTCTTGGCTTCAATGGGGTTAAAGGAATTAATTCTTCATTAGATGACTTAATATACAACTCACTTACTGATATTCCTTTTGGAAACACCTCAATTGTATAATAGTGCAAATTGGATAATGCAATTAGAATTTTTTTTGATCTGAGAGAGTGATATATTTCTTGTGAAATAATCCCATTTGTTTTATTAATTGTAAAATCAATGCTATTCTCAATGAGATTCTTAGAGAGAACTTTGTTTATAGATTCTATACCAAATATTTCGTTTATTGAAGTTACTCTAAATTTAATATTTTTAAAGTATCCAGTAGAATTATCAATTGTAAAAAAATGATAAGCGTATCTTAAAGCCTGAGGTGATATTCCTGATTTAGAAACAATAACAAGTTCGTTTGGTAAATCTGCAATAGCCACTAAAAATACTTTTGCAGTTTCATCTAGTTCTAATTTTCTACCTCTTTGTTTGCATTCAATGTAAATAATATAATTTGAAATATTCTCTTCTAATGTTATAGAAGGAACCTCAAATTGACTTTCAACAATAATATCAATAGGCCCCTTTTTATGCATGTTAACTCTTGCACTTTTAAATTTTGAGAGAATATTATTTTTGAACTTATGAAACAGAATTTTTTCAACCTCATCATAAGTCAATTCTTCCTGAGTAATTTCCCCAGTTTGTAATTTCTTAATTAATTTGGATTCCAAACAATTCATAATAATTAGTTATCCTTTATTCAGTAGCCAACTAAACCCGAATTATGCAATAGAAGTCAATAAATGTGCGTAAAGCCCTAATATACAATGTGTTGCATAAGTCTTTATTTTAACCATTTCTAATGCTTTGCATTAGAATAATTGCTTTTATTACAACAACTTAGAGCTATTCATTATTCCTATTGCATAGATGGGGCTAAACCGTCATAAAATTTCTAGGGTGTTTTAGAGTTAAAATCTCGGTTTTCTTTTTACTATTTACATGAGTATATATTTGAGTTGTACTAATAGAACTATGTCCTAATAAATTTTGGATATACCTTAAATCCACATCTTCCTCTAAAAGTAAAGTTGCAAAAGAATGGCGAAAGACATGGGGAGTAATGTTTCTACTTATTTTGGCTTTAAGTGCTGTTTTTTTTACTAAATATCTTACTGATTGTTCGGAGAGCTGAAACCCTAAACGGTTGACAAAAAAAAACTACTTTGCTCAATCTCTGATTTAAATACCTTGTGATATTTTTTTAGAGCATCTTTGATATAGAAATTTGTGATTGGGATGTTTCTTTCTTTACTTCCTTTCCCAAGTACTTTAATTGCAGAAAAATCTTTTAAGATATTATCATATTTTAGTGAACTTAGTTCTGAGACACGTAGTCCAGTTGCAAAGAGTAATTCTAGAACAGCGATGTTTCTTATTTTTTCTTTATAGCCAAAGGAACTTTTATCAGTTACATCAGTAACAGACTGTTTTACGGTTTTCAATATTTTCTCAACTTCACTGAGTGTCATCACTGATGGAAGCTGCATAGGCATCCTTAAGTTAATTTTAACTTTTCTAAAAGGATTTTGAAAAATTGTTTCTTCAAATTCATGAAAATTGAAAAACACCTTCAAGGTAGCAACTTTTCTTTTTATTGTTCTTGGTGCAAGCTTAGATATTTTCAATATATAAGCTTTAAGTTCCTCTTTTTGTATCTCCTCTATTGATTCAATATCACTATCTTTTTGAAAAACAAGAAATTGATTGAGATCTGTCTTATATGCCTTGATAGTTTTGACACTTAGTCTTTTTTCTATTTCACAATGGAATAAAAAACCTTTAATGCTATTTTTCATTTTACCTTTTTCGTTTTTATTGAAAAAATTTATATTGGAATGATACAGAAACAGTTAATTATATGCTCAAGTGTTAAAAATATTTGATGGTGATATTAGTTATATATTGCAGTTACAATAATAAATAGACAATATTTGCAACTAATAAACTTACTTTAATTACAATAGTCATTTGAGGAAATGATGTAAATTAGTTGAATTAGGTTGTCCCTTTTATTTGCTCATCCATATATAAAGCCACTAAATTCTACTCGTTACTACAAAAAAAATTTCATGGTTTTACATCTTTTGATGCTCAAGTTATACTATTTACCCCAAAAAGAAATGGAGAATCTGTATCAAAAAAGGGGTGCGATTTTATCATCGATTAAGACATTGATTTATAACGATTTGTTTTTTAGAATTAGTGTGTCAAAAAGGGAACGGTTTTTAATACAACTCTGGTAATATCTGAAAGCTGACATGGTACTCTATCCACTCATTCATATTGGAATTATAGATACTCCCCTGCATCTCCAAACCTCATCTTAAGGATTTCAAAATTACATTGTAAAACCCTAAGGAATTTGTTTTTCAAAACATCTTAAAACAAAGCTTCATTTTCCTATGCTAATTTAGAAGCTATGTGAGAATAATATTGTAGATAGCTGCAGAAATATAGAGAGGTCTATTTCCAAAATCATTTTAATTACTATTTCTTACTGATACTTTCATGCACATCTCTTATAAGAACTTAAAATTTATCAGCAATCTAAATATCTTAGAAAAGTACTTTAAATAATACTTAGAATAGAATAACCAAGGCTTTTTATTCTTTTCGATTATACATAACTTTAATATTAGATAATCTATTTCCTTAAAATATTTACTCAAAATCTTAAACCAAGACAGATAAGTATGTTAGACGATTTAGTGAGATATTCTAGAGCTGGTGATGCATTCCATTATAGATGGGCAACAAGACGTTGTCTAAACATGATTTACCCTAAATCTAAAGTTGTGAAACTATTTGTTGAAAAATCAGATACCCCAGATTTAGATGGTGAATTAGTTATAGATGTTTCAGAGTATTTGGGGGACGATGAAAATAATATTAATGAGATAATTGTCTATCAACTCAAACATACTACTGTTAGGAAAAACAAATCTTTTACTTTAAGTAATTTGAAAAATACCTTTGAAGGATTTGCCAATCGTTATCGAGAATTATTTATTCGGAATAAAAAAACAACTCATGCAATATCATTTTGGATTATTACCAATAGACCAATCTCTAAAACCTTGAAGAATAATATTTCCGATTTTATAAATGATATCAAAATAGATAGTCGAACCAAAAAAACACTTGAATCATATACCAGATTAAAAGGAGTAGAACTTAAAAAATTTTGCAAAACTCTGAATTTTGAAGATAGTGAAGGTGATTATGAAGTACAACGTTTTGAGTTAGGGAAAGAACTTAATTATCTAAATGCTGGGACTACTGATAATAGTGATATCGCAAATATGATAGATTTAGTTCAAAGAAAAGTCATGCCTAATGAAGACGGTGAAATTTCCAAATCTGAAGTATTACAATGTATTAGTGGGGTTGACAGTGAGTCTATACTGTTCCCAGCACCACCTGAATATGAAAAATTTCAAAATGTCTTTATAAGAGAGCAACATTCCAATCTATTAGAATCAATTGTTAATAGTAAGAAACCAATTATTATAGAAGCAGAAGGAGGTGTTGGAAAGACGGTAATTGCAAATCAATTAGCAAATTCGCTACCTGAAGGGTCTTTGGGTGTCGTCTATGATTGCTTCGGAGGAGGTAAATATACTATTCCAAGCCGGACGCGGCATAGACATCAAGAAGCTCTTGTTCAGATATCAAATGAAATTGCAAAATATGGATTATGCGCTCCATTAATTTCAGGGAATGCAGAAAAGAGACAATTGCTTAGACATTTCAATATGAGACTAATAGAAGCAATTACAATTTTGAGAAATAAAAACAATAATGCTATTTTATGCATTTTTATTGATGCTGCCGATAATTCTGTGATGGCAGCAGAGAAATTTGGTGATAAAAGTTTTGCAGAAGATCTTTTAGAGGAAGAATATCCTGATGGATGTAAAATTATTTTGCTTTCGCGTCCAGAAAGGACAAAACTGCTCCATCCTCATGAAGATATTGTTAAATTATCTCTTGAACCATTTTCTGAGAAAGAAACTCAAATCCATTTAAGAAATAAATACCCAGACACAAACAAAAGAGATGCAAAAGAGTTTCATAGATTAACAAATAGCGGAAATCCACGAGTACAATCAAATGCTCTAAGCTATGGAAATTCTTTTCAAGAAGTTTTAACACATTTGGGCCCAACTGGACAAACTGTCCAAAGTCAAATAGAAAGTTTACTTTCTACAGCTATACAAACTATTAAGGGACAAAGACCTACTAAATACAAAACAGAGGTTGATACGATTTGCGTTGGTTTAGTTACATTGCCGCCATTTATCCCAATAGAAATCTTGGCACAAACAGCAGATGTTGATGTAAGCACTGTTAAAAGTTTTTTAAGCGAATTAGGAAGACCATTTTTAATTATAGACGATGCTGTACAATTTAGGGATGAACCAACCGAAACATGGTTTAGGAAAAAATTTATTGCAAGCAAAGCAGAAATTGCATCGTATGTTGAAATACTCAAACCCTTGGCAGAAAGTTTTGTTTATGTTGCAGAGTCATTACCTTTACTGCTTTTACAAGCTGGGAAATACGATGAGCTAATTAATCTAGCACTCAATGATCAATATTTGCCTAAAAATAGTCCTATTGATAAACGTAATATTCGTGTTTATAGATTAAAATTTGCATTTAAAGCTGCGCTAAAAAATAGGAATTACAATGATGCAATAAAACTAGCAATGTTGTCGGGAGAAGAGTTGGCCGGTGATAAAAGACAACTGGAGTTATTGCAGAATAATATAGATCTAATTGAACCATTGCAAAGTGAACAACGAGTTCAAGAATTAGCATTCAGGGGAATGTTCAGTAGTGAATGGCGCGGTTCCAAAGATCTCTATTCCGCATCTCTTTTTTCAACAGTTAAAAAGTTTGAAGGTGAAACAAGAAGCTATTTAAGAGCTGCTTATAATTGGATTTATTTGCATTTTGAAAAAAGGAAAAGTGATAATGATGAATATCATGTCTTCAACTTGGAAGATGACTTTGTTGAATTTGCATTTACACACTTTAACCTTGATGGAATAACTGCTACAATTAATTTTTTAATACGAGTGCAATCAAATAAGACAATATTTCAAGTTACGAGGAAATTTGTAAAGCGATTAATTGATGCTAGGAAATATGATTCTGTTAATGAAATGCTACAAGTAAACTTAAATAATCAACATATAGTATTTGCGATTATTCAAGAATCATTTGATGCAGGTTATATACTTGCCTCAAAAGAAATTGATAAAGTCTTAACTCAGTTAACTAACAAAAAATTAAAAGAAGTTTTACAAAGAGACTTAGATGGAGACATAACTCTGTCAACAATTATTTCATTTTTGGAAGTTTGTGCAGCAAATAAAAAATCTAAAACAAAAATAATACATGTCCTTAAAAAATATTCATCTTTTAGGGCAAATAAATTATTCACTGGTGAATTATATGAGAAAAATGAACGACAAAATTATCTTAGGAGTATTGCATTAATAACAGTTCTTGAAAATAAAAGGCAACCTGAAATAAATTACTTATTACCCAAAGAATATGCATCTGAGAATAAAAGGAAGCATGTAGATGACTATAAGTTAAAGCAGTTTACTGAAGTAATAAACTCTTTATTACCTTGGTATATTTTGAGGACACAAACTATAGTGGGAAACGTAAATAAACTTACTAAGGAATTACGTGAAGTTCACAAAAAAACAAATGAAGAACTAGTTTATACGTCGAGAGAAAATGATGTGCTCCAACATGAAGTATCATCAATATTAGTTGATATTTTGTCATTTTCAAAAAAAACATCTTCAAAGGAAATTAAATTATGTTATCAAAAATATTTTGCTAAAAATAGGGGGATTTGGATTCAAGATCATTTCAAACTTTTAAGTAACTCATCAAGACATAAACATTTAGCTGAAATTCGTAGTCAAGAAGAAATTGTAACAAGAGAAATTATAGAATCATCAAAGGAAGTAGATCCGGAAACAAGAGCAAATTGGTATATTGAAATAGCAAGAGCTATTTTACCAAACGATAAAAATGATTCTGCTATTTATTTTAATTGTGCAATAGAAGCAGTATCAAAATTTGGGAATGAAATTGTTCAAAGGTGGAATGCTGTTTCTAAATTAGCAGAAAGAGCTTCAAAAAGTAAAAGTACATTACACCAGTTGGCATATAGATATATTAGATGTGCAGAACAAGTTGGAGAATCTACTGGGAGAGAAAAAGACTGGAATAGAAACAGAGCTATTGAAATTTGCACTAAATTATCTCCTCCTGTTAGTTTATCATCTTTAAGCCGTTGGCGAGATAGAAATGTTGGTAGGTTCAATGACCAAATTTATTATATAGGAACAGAACTTGTAAAAAATAATTTTGTGGCAACTTCAGTTGGTTGGGCACTTACTCCATTCTATACAGAATATGGACTTGATGATTTTGCAATTCTATGTTTAGAAAAAGCATCCTCACAAAAAGAACGCAATCATATATTTAATTCGTCAATACATCAACTACAATTAAATGAAGCTTCGCATGAAAACTGGGTAAAATTAAATGACATTGCTGAAAAATACTCATTGGAAAATAAAAAATTATCTGATATTGTTAAGTTTTATCAAAAGCATGCTAAGCTGACTAGTTTAGAAAATAACTCTAACTATGAATATAAATTCACAAAGAAAAAATTAACGAAATTGCCTAATTGGAGCGCTATTTTTAACAAAATTGATATAACAGTTGAAGACGGAATTGTGGAATCAATTAAAAGATTCAATGAATTTCCAGATAATTATATGCACAGAAATGATTTTTGGAAAGAACTAAGTAATCGTCTTTCTGAGGAAGATGCATTGAAATTTGTTAAATCTTTAATTCTATCAGCGGAAATAGATGATTATGACATAAATAAAGCATTGTTAAATATTCCTAAGCATTGGCAACAAAAAGTTAGCTTCCAACATAGATTACCGAAAATATTTAACGCCCTTGCTCAACGCTTTTTTCTAGATTTTTCAATTAAACAATACAGTGGTTTATTTTTTGCGGACTTAGTAAATTCCGATAAATATTCTTCGGAAATTCAAGAAGGAATAGTTGAGGGATTTATAAATAATTCTGAAAATTTAGATGAATCATCATATTTTCGTTTTATTGAAATAGCTTCTGATTGGGTATCTCCAATTCAATCTACAAAATTACTTGATTTTGCTTTGAAGAGGTTTGAAATTCACATTGCTAAAGATGTTGGAGATGGAGAATGGTCAAAATGGTTAAAACCACCTGATAATATATGTGATTCATATACTGGATTAATTTGGTCTGCTCTTGGTTCGCCAGTTGCCAAAGTGCGATGGCAAGCAATGCATTCAGTTCGAAAACTTTGTGAGATGAATTGTGAAAAGGAAATTGCTGCCTTAGTTAAATGGATGGGGAAAAATACTGTTGATGCTTTTGGAAATAAGGAATTTCCATTTTATAATCTTCATTCACGACTTTATCTTTTAATTGCATTCGCTAGAGTTTCAATTGAATTTCCAAAAACTCTAAAAGTTCATTCTAAAACATTCAGCAAAATTGCTTTGAATGATATCCCGCATTTACTAATGCAAAAATTTTCTTCTGAAATAGCACTAAATATTGAGAGAAAATTTTCTAAAACATATAATACACAAACAATTGAAAAACTTAAAAAAGTTGGAGCAAGTCAACTGCCAATTAAAAATGAAGAAGAGATTAAAATCAAACAACATAATCCTTTTGATGATGGTGGAGAATTTAGGGAAAGAAAATTTAACACTGGTTATGATATACCTAAATATTGGTTTAACTCATTAAGTAGAATATTTGATATTTCAATTCGTGAAATTGATGATTTGGTTGTTAATATTATTGTTGATGAATGGAAAATAAAAACTGATGGTGGTTACAGAAGTGATCCTCGCCATCATTTATGGCGTTACGATCATAATGAATTTAATACTCATCATAGCCATGGTGCTTATCCAAGTGTAGATGATTTTAATTTTTATCTATCATATCATGCAATGTTTGTAGTTGCTTATCGTTTGCTTAAAAAACAACCTATTGTTGAAGATGATTATTATAGCTTGGTGGAATGGATACAAAGACACTCTTTGACGAGAAAAGATGGCCGTTGGTTGGCTGATAGAAGAGACCCTGCTCCCCTATGGGGAAATGATTTTGACAAAAGAACTGAACTTGATAATTGGATAACTCAAGTTGATGATGCTGATTTTCTTGGTTCACTTTTGTTAGAGAAAAATAATGAAATTTGGTTTAGAGTATTTGGTGAATGGACGGAAGGTGATGAATATACATGGAATGAAAGAATTGTCATTTCAAGCGCATTAGTTCCGACAGGTTATTCGCAATCATTGCTCAATGCGATAAGCACTTATAAAAGCCCATACGATTTTTATCTACCCTACTATAAAGAAGATGAAGAGGAAATAAATTCACTTCCATTTGAATTGAGAGGATGGATTAAATACAATCACACTGACCATAACTTAGATCGATATGATCCATTCGCAAACGAAATTAAATATAATGGACTAGAGATAGGAAAAGAAATTTGTGAAAAGTTAGGTTTAAAATCTGACTATGAAAAACGAAATTGGTATACTTATGACAGAAAGGATGCCGTAATAACATCAAAAACTTGGTCTACCAATCATGCTAGTTATAATATTGGACCGTTAAGAGATGGTAATTGTATTAGTATTTCATTAAATTTTTTAAAAAAGCTATGTTCAGAATATGATTCTGATTTAATAATCGAAGTACAAATTGATAGAACTAAAAAGAATTCAAGATCAGGAATATCTCATGAATACAAACCACCCAAAAACAAAATCTTTATCTTCTCAAAAGATGGGAAAATTAGAGATACAGAAAAAAATTATAAAATTGGGCAAACAATTAGTAAAAGAGCTTAAATTAGATTCACGAGGAGAGACAATCTCCCGTTGGATGGCATTTTACATTTCTGAACAAATTACCATTGCTAAAAATTCCATAGGAATAAAAAAGAAAAAAGCAGAAAGAAATTGTTTTGAAGCAATCCTCAAATTATGGAAAAATCGAACTTCATTTCCAGATGGGAAAAAACCATTTCTAAGATTTGAAGCAATTAATCAAACCTTAGAGAATCTCAATCCTGAAAATATATCACCATTTTATTTTTCTCAACATGCTGAAACTTTAGAAATTGAAGATGAAGAGCTTAAATCATTACTTAATATAGCTGAAGTAATTGACGAAGCTGCGAGAGTTTGGTTTGAACAGATTTTTTTAGCAGCTATTAAAATAGCAACTACTGAAGAAACAAAGACATATCTTGAAAATGCATTGAATTTCAAACCAAACGATGATATTAGAGCAATTGTTAGATTTATTGATGAAAATGCTGATGAGAATGAGACTGATAAACTTAGAGCAAAGAGGAAAGAAAAGCTAATAAATAGAATTCAACAATTGGATAGATTCATTGACTATAGTGATGAACTTAAAAGACAATTTGAATTTGAGTTACAAAGTTTATAAAAAATGATAAACCTAAATAAACTAGACAAATACTTATCAGTTGGATTGACAATTCGTTGTGAGAAATTAAATAACGCGTTAATATAACTATATTGTTTTTTTCGTCCTGATATGTTTTTTCTCTTCCGTTTCAATCAATTCGCCCACCCCAGGCTACTCAAGCAGACCAAATAAAATCCTTCACAACCCAAATTCAAGTCTTTGTATAATAAAAATTCCTCCGGTCATCAAAAGCACGTGGATCGATTTTGTTTTTAGTTGTTCAGCTTTTCTAATAGCAGCCCTTAGGCAAGTGTTGTTCAAGCTTTTTCCATAACTCTAGGAATCGTTTAATGAACTCACGTGCTGTTTTGCAGTTTGCTCGCTTTGCTTCTCCATCAATGGTTAATAAAATTGCTTCCTTTGGTGGAGTGAAAATATTGGTGTTTGTTATTAGTTAATCCATCAAACCTCCAATTAAATTTTACTCTAATATGCATCATGTAATAAACAATGGATAGCGTAAAGCTCTCAACCTAAAAGAGAGCGATATTCCGCTCTCTAATTAACCACATCTAAAGCTCAAACAATCTACTCACCTTCATCTGATACTGTGCTCTCATTCTTTGCTGTACAACGTGAGAAATATACCATGTTAGGTAGTTGTAAAGCTTCCATTGATCCTCTGGAGCTTCTTGCTCTTCAACATAATCCGCAACTCCACGTCCTAACTGTTTTGTGATTTGTTCAGATAAGACTTCAGTTGGTTCATGGTTCTGTAGTATTTCAATACGGTTTTTGATTACTGGTATCTGCTCATAAGTTGCATCAACTTGTTCAACTAGATTATCGACAACTATACCACTTGTGTGTCTTGCATAGAACTTAGCTAACACTTCTCCGAACACCATACCGTTACTACAGATTCCTCTTATAGCTCCCCAATACATTCTTACTCCTTCTGAGCCATCATAGCTGTTATGAATAAATAGGGAGAGAGCAATGTCGCTCCTCCCATCATTTAATGTCAACTCTGGAAATGTTACTTGGAGTCTCATTCTTCCGTCTTCAACATATGAGTGACTATCATCTATTACCCAATCTGTTGTGAGGTTATCTAACTGTGATAATACTGGTTCTATTACTTCTGCATTGCTTACAAGTTTGTAGCTCTTCTTCTGGATTGATATCAGCTTGCTGTTATCTTCTCTTGTGATAGCCTTGTAATCATTGGTGTCTAAGAACTTGTAAGCCATATCCTCTGTCTGTACCTTTGTTTCAGCAACTGGGAATAGATATTTCCAGAGCTGTCTATTTACTTCACTTTGCTTGTCCGTCTCTGACGTGATCATAGTTAATACCCTCCAGCTTTTGTACGTTGAATAAACAGAGTAATAGCTATCTGATTTACGTTAGCCATGCCGTTAAATTTCTCTTGGATAACGAGAGCATCCTCAAAGCTTGCCATCATTGCTTGCAAGTATGAGTTCTGATTGTTTGGTGTTTCTGCTTTGTTGCTAGATGTCTCGGGGGCTTGGTGGTTCTGGTGTTGTTTAGGGGCTACCTCGACCTCAAACGTAGTTACAACCTTGCTCCCTTTCTGAACAGCTTGCTTTGTGATAACAGCAGCATCACCCCTCTTTAACTCAGAAAGTTTCAAGTGCACTTCCTCCGGAGCAAAGAATGAAAACTCCTCACCCAACACACGCACAGCATATAAATAATATTTCCCATATTGCGACTCTCCTTCATGACACTTATCAAACAGCATCTCTATATTCGTTGGCTTGTTCAACTCCAGTTCTAGCTTCTTCCTTTCCATTTTTTACCTCATTAAGTTTAATGTTAAATTTCTCTTCACCCACAATTAGCTCTGTCCCGATTGGGACCTTCTGATCTGCCCCCCAATTAGTGTACATAAAGAAAAGCCAGTATATTAGTAATAA
>CBDUTO010000103.1:0-15364 GCA_965370315.1 uncultured Melioribacteraceae bacterium | reverse complement strand
GAAACATTACAAATAATGGTCTATGGAAAGCAAAGACGTTTCTAAAAGGTGATTTTATAAATGGTGGCGAAGTTGCAAAATTAATTAATGTGGAAATAGAAGGAACCCTCATAAATAATAATATCTGGAAAGCCGAAACTGAAGTATTTGGAAATGTAACAAATGATGGAATTATTGATAGTTTGTACAAATTTAATGTTGAAGGTGAAATAACAAACAATGGCAGTTTTAACCCTATGGGAACTGTTATATTAACTGGCAATATTTACAATAGAAGTGATATCGGTGGTGGCTCATTTATTGTTTCTGGTAATATTGATAATGAAGGGAGTTGGAACTCTTATTCTATTCAGTTGAATGGAACAGAAGATCAAATTATATCAATGCCAACAGATTCGGTACTATATGCAGATTACGTTTATTATTTCTCAGAATTATCTGGAACTAATTATCAGTGGTTTAGAAATGGGAATGAAATTCCTAATGAAAATAAGCAATATTTAAGATATGATAATATTGGAGTACTCCCAGATAATGCAACTTACTACTGTATAGTCGATGGAAATAATTCGCGTAATATTATAATTCAAAGCCTAACAGATGTTGAAGATAATGAAGAGATTGAAAATGAAATACAATTACCAACTGAATATTCAATTTCGCAAAACTATCCAAATCCATTTAACCCAAGTACAGTAATAGAATTTGCATTACCATCAAGTGGGAATGTTTCTCTTAAAATATTTAATGGCATTGGAGAGGAAGTTGCAGAATTAGTAAACAAAGAACTGAATGCTGGATATCATTCAGTTAATTTTAATGCTTCAAATTTGAGTAGTGGTATATATTTTTATAGAATTAGCTCTGGCAATTTTATACAAACAAATAAGATGATTCTTTTACGTTAATGATTAATCCTGATAAGTAATAATTTGAAAATATATGGAGTAAAAATGATGAGCGGACTCAAAAAACTAAATTGGTGGGCATTATTTGTATTATTGTTTATTTCAACTAATATCGTTAGCCAAAACTTATTAGTAAACCCAAATGCTGAAACTGGAAATGCAGAAGGCTGGATTGATTTGGATGATGTTTGGGGAGCAGCTGCAGAAATTACGCCTCATGAAGGGAGCTATTTCTTTTGGCCATCACGAGGGAATCTGCCATTTACACAAATATATCAAGATGTTGATGTTTCTGGATACTCATCTGACTCATATTTCTATCTTTCTGGCTGGTTAGCAAACTGGGATCAATCCCCGCATGATAAGGCAACACTTGCTATTGCAGCATTTGATAATAACGGAAATCAGTTATTTCATGCATCAAGAGAACATAGAAATCCAAGTTGGGGATACTATGAAATATTTTCACAGTTACCTGTGGGTACACAAAAATTAAGAGTCTATCTAATTGCTACACGGTATGTAGGTAGTGATAATGATGCATACTTCGACGATTTATCGTTAGAAATTACTAATGATATCCCAAGTATATTTGTAAATATAACTTCAGATGGAAATAAGAAAGATGTTGAAATTGGAAGTACTTTACAACTAAGTGCAAATACATCTGGTGGTAGTGATAATAGTTATGCATGGTCATCTTCATATGATGAGATTGCAACGGTTGATGAAAATGGACTAGTAACGGCTGTAAGCAAAGGGACATTCACTATTCAAGCAATTGGAAATAATACACAAGCAATTGGATATATCTCTTTAGTTTCGCATCCGGAAAATTATATTATGTTCAATACTCCAGAAGGTGGTGAAGAATGGGAGTCCAATCAGGAAGTGGCGCTCACATGGGATGTAATTGGTACAGTTGGTACATCAACATTATATTGGAGTTCAAATGATGGTGTTGATTGGGAAGAAATATCTGAGATAAATCCATCCACCGGAGGATTTTTGTGGAGTATTCCAGCAACAGACGATAATCTTAATAACTGTTTAGTAAAAATTGCTTGGTCAGGGGATGAATCAATCAGTGAAAGTTTTTCAATTCTTCCATCTGGTTCTCAAACAAATACTACTTTAAAAGGTAGAGTAACTAATGCTGTTGATGGAACAGCAATTTCTGGTGCTCTTGTAGCAATTGGATCTATAACAACCACAACAGATAGTGAAGGGAATTATGAGTTATTCAATATTCCCTTGGCAACACTAAGTGCAGCTTTTTTTGCCGCACCCCTTTCTGGATCATCTCCATTAGAAGTTGCATTTATTGATCAATCAAATGATGCATCACATACATTAGTGGTATCTGCAACTGATTTTAGTACATACACAAACAATCAAGTCGTAATAAATAATGGTGAAACACTTGTAATAGATGTTTCTCTCTCGCCAATATTAGCGGCTGGTGAGATGAGAATAGTTCTTAATTGGGGAAGTTCACCTGATGATCTCGACTCATATCTAAAAACACCAATAATTGATGGATATTATTTTACAGTTTATTATATTACAAAAGGTAGTGCAACTTCTGCTCCATACGCAACATTAGATCATGATGATCAATCTGCATTTGGACCAGAAACAATTACAATTTATAAAAAATCAGCTGGAACATATAATTATTATGTTCATAAATATTCTTCTGGAGGTGAGCTTGTAACTTCAAATGCAGTAGTACAAGTTTATGATAATAATGGATTAGTAAGAACAGTAAACGTACCAACTACGGGTTCAGGAGATTATTGGAATGTTCTAAAAATTGATGGAGGTACTGGAAATATCACAGTAATAAATGAAATTGGTGAGTCTATACCAACATCAACTCATCCTATAATGCCAACTAAAACAAGTAATATGGCAAATATTGAAGCTTTAATTAGTGGAATAGAATCAATAACTAGTTGGGCATGGAGTTTTGGAGATGGAGCAACATCTACAGAGCAAAATCCAACACACACCTATTCTTCTGCTGGTAAATATACAGTTTCATTAGTTGTCTCTAATGGAACTAATAATGCAACCGAAACTAAAACTGATTATATCTCAGTTGTTGGTGGTGAAGAAGATATTTTAATTGAAAAATTTGATAGTGAAACATTTCCAGCAAATGGATGGAGTTTAGAAAAAACAATTACAGATTATTCATGGAGGAATAGTAATCCCAGTGATAATCCATTTACTGAAATAGATGCTACTAATATCTACTCTGCAATTTGTCCATATGTTACACAAGATCAAGATGAAAATCTTAAAACCCCAATATTGTCATTTCCAAATGATAATATTAACCTTTCATTCTATGCTGGATATAGTACGTCATGGTTATCAAATGCAACATTAAAAGTTAACATTTCAACTGATGGTGGTGCAACTTGGAATAATTTATGGGAAGCACAGAATGATGGAGAAGGATGGAAATGGCGTTTAATAGAATTAGATTTAAGTATTTATAAAAACAATTCAAATGTTATGTTAGCATGGCAATATGTTGGAAACGATGGTGATTTAGTAGCATTAGATAATGTTAAAATCAGTTCTGGAATAGTTGGTGTTGATGATGAAATCGAAATATCATCAGAATATAAGCTATCTCAAAACTACCCAAATCCATTTAATCCAAGTACAGTAATAGAATTTACAATTCCAGAGAAGACTAACGTAAGCCTAACTGTATTCAATAGTATTGGTGAAGAAGTTGCGAGACTGTTAAATCAAGAGATGATAGCTGGTTATCATTCAATAAATTTTAATGCAAATAACCTTTCTAGTGGAATCTATTTCTATAGAATTAGTGCTGGTAATTTTTCTAAAACAAATAAGATGATGTTGCTTAGGTAGCTAAAAATATTTGTAAATATTTTATTATTTTTGATAAATAATACTTTGAATAAAATGAGGTTTATAATGAAAAAGTTTATTCCAATTCTAACTGTTCTATTCGTATTAACTGGGAGTCTATATTCACAATCAATAGGAATATTTTCAGGATATGGTTCCTCTGTATTTGGCGATGACTTTGCTGATAATATTGAGCAGTCAAATTACATTCCCGTTGGTGCATTTGTTATGTTTGGTACTGGAAGTTCATTTGAAATAGGGGCTGAAATTAATTTTGCTGTTACTCCATTTACATTCGAAAGTCAATTTGGTGATTTGAAACTTAACCAACTCTATTATGGAGCCTTAGCTAAATTTAAGTTTGGGCACGGTGGAATTTTACCATACGTTAGAGGTGGTGCCGGACTTTATACGGGAACTATGGAAATGGATTACAGTGATGATTTTAATTCAAACGGAATTGAAGATTTAGAATTTGACATGAAGAATGCATTTGGTTTTAACATTGGAGGCGGTGTCGATATTAAACTTAACCGAAATGTTGGATTATATTCTGAGTTTGTTTATCATATTGTGAATAGAGAATTGGATACTGATGAAACTGAGTCATTTGATGCTAACAATTGGGCAGTACATATAGGTTTTGTTTTTAGCTTGTAAAATTATTTCTTATTAAAAATAGGGGCTTAACTTTTTAGATTAAGCTCCTTTATCCTTTCTCAATTTTATATTTTTTCATCTTATTATAAAGATGACTTCTTTGAATATCCAAAATTTCAGAAGTTTTACTAATATTCCAATTATTTAATTCCAATTGTTTTAATATAAATGCTCGCTCAGTCACTTCCTTAAATTCTTGAAATGAATTAGATACATTAAGAAAATCATCACCCTTTGATTTTGAATTTGGTAATAAATGAGAAATGTCATCTGAAGAAATAGATTCTTTTGGAACCATAATTATAATTCGTTCAATAATATTTTTTAGTTCACGAATATTCCCACTCCAATTATTTGACTGTAATAATAATAACGCATCTTTCTCAATTTTAACTTTGGGGAAGTTATTCTTCTCACAAATCATTGTTGAAAAGTGATTAACTAATTCCACAATATCACTTTTTCTTTCTCGTAATGGAGGAACAATTATTGGAATAACATTTAATCTATGAAATAAATCTTCTCTAAAATTTCCTTCCTCTATCTCATGCTCAAGATTTTTATTTGTAGCAGAGACAATTCTTACATCTACCTGTATTTTATTATTCCCTCCCACACGCTCAATATTTCCACTTTCAATTGCACGCAAAACTTTTGCTTGTGCTTGTAATGACATATCTCCAATTTCATCAAGGAATAAAGTTCCTTTATCCGCAGCTTCAAATTTCCCAATTCTTTTCTGATTAGCTCCTGTAAAAGAACCTTTTTCATGCCCAAATAATTCTGATTCTATTAGCTCATTTGGAATTGCTGCACAATTTACTTCAACAAATGGCTTATTAACTCGGTCACTCTTGTTATGAACTTCTCTAGCCGCAAGTTCTTTTCCAGTTCCATTTTCACCTGTTATTAAAACTCTGGCATCCGATTTGGCTACACGTGCAATTGTCATTTTAATTTGTTCTAAGATATCACTATTGCCAATCATTGAATAGTCAACATCCAACTCGCGTTTAAGTTTCTGATTTTCAAAGAGTAGATTAGCTCGTTCACTTGCATTGCGTACACTAATTAATAGTTTCTCTCTATCAATTGGTTTTTCAATAAAATCAAATGCGCCAAGCTTTGTAGCTTTAACAGCATTCTCAAGTGAGCTGTGAGCAGAAATCATTATCACATTTGGTTTAGAAGTTATTGTCCTGATTTTATCGAGAACTTCAAAACCTGTGAGGGTTGGCATTTGAATATCAAGTAGGAGTACTGAGAATTGCCCAATTTTTAATTGTTCTATTCCCTTTTTTGCATCTGTAAAATACTCAACATTATAATCCTCATATTCGAGAATCATTTTAATGCTTTCACAGATTTCAATTTCGTCGTCAATTATTAAAATATTATTCATAATTATTCTTTAAGTAATTTTCTTTTATTTTAGGATAAAGTTTCAAAGATTCTGACGGTAGAGAACGTGGATTGTTCAATAATTCCGTTCCAAAAAGATAACCAAGATGATTAGCTACAAAATCTCTATTATCAATTCCACCTTCCACTTTAAAAGAATCTTCAAAAAGTTCTACAAAAATACTCAGAAATTTTGAAAGATTAAAGATACTTACAGAATGTGCCAAGTATGCGTTCCCAAAAAAATGTGCAACTTTATCTTTATCTCCAAAATTTGATTTTGGTGAATCAACAAAAATATCCTTTGGAAGATTTTTAATCTTGTTTGAAATTAGTTTCTCATCACCAGATGGTAAGTTGAGGTTGAAAACTATTTTTGTATAAGGAATATGAAGAGGCATTTTTTGAAAGGGGAGTGTTACAAATGTTAAAGTAAGTAATGCCTCGGAGTAATCGTAATTATTAAATTTAATTGCTCGTAAAAATAAAGTGTCAATTATATCAAGATCAGAATTGTAGTGTTTTAGTTCTTTGAAATTTTTAGAATTAACAAAATCCACTAAGTAATTTATGCTCTCTTCCAAATCTTTTTCCACAAAGATTTGTCCGTGTGTAATTGAGAATACTAAAAATAATAAGATTATTAATTTCATCAGTTTGTAATTAAATGATTTATCAGTGGAACATTCATTATTATATTCTTTTTTAGAATGTTTACATTATTATTTTTTGAGATATCAAGTATTTTATTTATAATGGTGCATTCAAAATATTTAAAAGGAAAATCAAATGTTTAAGCTAATTATATTATTATTAGTATATGGGGCAAGTTTTAATGTTTTTTCTCAGGATATTAAATTTGACACTCATTCCATAATTCTAAAGGGTGAATTAACAAGCGATGATATTTATGAAAAAGATTTCGGACGCTTTGATGTTTATGAACTTCCAATGGAGGAAGGGGATATTATAAATTTGAGACTGACTGCATCCTTCTTTCCATTAATGATTGTTGTAGCTCCTTCGAGTGAATACAAAATGGCTTTCCCCCAAGATAATAATACAGTGGTAATTTACGAGCAGGAGATTGATGAATCTGGTTTGTGGTATATTTACATTGCAGGTGATAGTTTAGATATTGGTGACCATAGTTTAGAATTGTGTTACGTTTCTAATAGCACCAGAAAAATACCAATAAATGCAGATTTTGTCACATTAGTTGAATTCTTTTTAGCTCATTCAAAAACGGATTTTCTCTATTTGAAAGATCATGATTGTGAAAGTAAATCTGGAAATTGGGAAGTTAAATTAGATTCACATGATAAATATGAATCAGCCAAGATAGTAGGAAAAAACAATATCTCAATATTATCTATAAACTTTGAAACTGAAAAAGATTTGTTCAACGAAATGACTTCTGAACTGAAAAATAATTTTTCAAAATCATGGAATGTTAGAGTAAATGATGCTATAGATTTAGTTGAATTGTTTGAAATTGAGGGATTACGAAAAATAACATTAGAGAAAAAAGAGAGTGGAATTGTACTTAAAATCTCTACTAAATAGACAATAGCAACCTATTGTAGATTACAAATACTAGAAATCGTTTCTTGTTTTTAAGAATTCCTCCCTTTTACAATGAATTTTTAGGGTGAAAACTAATATTTCCAAATTGGTATATTTATTGTAATATGACATTCAATAAAATAATGCGAAATTGAAAGTATCTAAAATATTAAATAAAACCACACTCACTAAAGCTGAGATTATTAATTTGTTGAATACAAACGAGATTGAAAAAAACAATTTAATAAAACTTGCATCAGAAAACCTTAAACATAAACTACCAAAAGATTTCCATCAGTTTGAAGAAACTATAGAAATATCAAATTATTGTGATGCAACATGTGTCTTCTGTCATGCTCGAAATGAAAATAGTGATATTTTGAGATTCAGATTAAATAGGGAAGAGATAATTAATGAAGCGATAAGGCTTTATAAATTAGGTAAACAGTCAATTATTATACATTCAGGCTATGATAAATTCTATAATACTGATAGAATTGCATATATAATCTACTCAATCAAAAAACAAACTAATATAAAAATAACGTTAAGTCTTGGTCTTCGAGAATTTCATGAGTATAAAGCTTGGAAAATTGCTGGTGCTGATTCATATTTTCTCAATTTTGTGACATCAAACCAAACTCTTTACAATGAAACAAAATCTTGGGGAAAATTTAAAGATAGACTTGTGCACATTAATGAACTAAAGAGATTAGGTTATAATATTGGAAGTGGGAGTATAATAGGTATTCCAAATCAAACACTTGAAAACATAGCTGATGATATCATATTATGTAAGGATTTAGAAATAAATTATATAGATTTCTGTCATTATAATCTTTCTGATATTAAGGTTGAGGAAGTAATAAATAGAGGAATTGATGTTGCTCAAATAGTTCTTCCAAACAATAGTGTGCGGTTGAAGAATTTAATTAATTAAAGATTTTATAAAGAGTGAGTGATAAGAGATTAGATTTTTTAACCATTCCAAAGATGTCAAATAATCTTAATTTCCTATTAGAACAAATGTAAACATCGTCCCATCTTGTTGCAAATTTATCCTTAAAGTGAAAAAGCCCTTCGTAATTGTATGCAAATTTAAACCTAGTTCCGATGAAACGAAGTAAATTTGTTTTTGAAAAGTATGTAATCTCGTCTTTTGCTACAAATGGTACTTCGCCAAGAGAAAAATCAGAATATCCTTCCTCTTTAAGAATTCTACTTATTTCAAATACTAAAGTATCCATAACTCCATTCATTCCATTTTTCAGCCTAAAAAATTGCTCTCCCTGCATTTTAGAATTGGAATTATTTGAAATTAAAATAGCTCCCTCCCAGCGGTTTGGAATAATCTCAAATACAATAAATCTTGTTTTCGCACTTAATCTATCCAAAAAAAGATGCTTTAGTTGTGGCGCTTCTGAATGAACGGTATCTTTTATGAAGTTATTGAACAACTGAATATTTTCTTTTGAATATGGAACCTCTCTTACAGCTCCTCTTTTTAACAAACTCTGAATTCTTCTTTTCAATTTCCCAGTAAGTTGAAGTTCATTATTTAGTTCTATAACAGCTTCTTTTGCAAAAAGAGTTTTGTGAAAACCATTTTCTCTTAATTTGCTTGATACAGATTCATCACATCCACGAATAATAACTTGTTTTTTCTTGGAATAATTTTTAGTTGAAGAGAGAAAGTTTTCAATATTTTTCATATTGCCACCATTTAGCCAAAGACTGTTTTCACTAATCTTGATTGCAGATACTTCATCAAGACCTAAATCGTAAGTCCAACTAAGTGGTAGATTATGAATAGAATTATTCAGAGTTGAAGTGTTGTAGTTTTTTTTGTACAAATTGTGCTTATAAAAATTAAATAATATCTTTCAGCAAAGATAATTAAATTATGTATTATAAAAATTGGTTTTAGAATGAGATTATTAAAAGTATTATTTCTGTTATTATTCAATTTGGTGAGCGCTCAATCAATATCAAGTGATTGGACACCAATTAGTTCCGATGAAGTATCCATAATTTATTTAAATTCATCAAAAATTATTGGTTATGGAAATGAAATATCTGTATGGGCAATTGAGAAATTAGAAGAAAGCTCTATATCTGATAAGGGCGAAAGATATTCTAAAATAAAGACTCATTATTTATTTAATCAAATGAAAAAGCGATATGCAGAAGTTGGAGTTATCTATTATGATAATAAAGAGCAGATAATAAATCGATCATCAAAATCAAATTTTCAGGGCACATCAGATGCATTTATGACTCCAATAAAATCTAATCCTAAAGTTGAAACTATTTATAAAGAAGTTATCTCTTTTTTAATAACTGGGAATATCAAACCAATTGAATCAGATGATACTTCAAAAAATAGTTCAGTAGCAAAAGAGGACGAAAATATTAATATGGAAATTCCAGTTGCACATCGCCAATTAGCTGAAAAGCATATTAAGAGAGAACCTTCGCTAGTAATTGAAAATGAATCAATTGTTAAAACAACGAATCAGAATGCTACTGTAGGAGTTGCAACTTCTAAAATATCGGAGAAGAATGATACAGCTGTTGACTTAACAAAAGAGAGCTGGAACAATATACCGAAGATTGTTAAAAGGATGGAAATAGAAGAAAAACCAACCATTACTACTATTGAATCATCGAAAGAATTCCAAAATTTCAAAGTGGACGATTCAATAAATATTCAACTTCCCTTACAAACCAAATATAATTTTACTAACGAACGAGCATTAAAAAATGCAATATTTACGGATGGAAATTTATATTGTTTTCAAGTGTCTTCATGGAAAACAAAGGCTTACGCTGATAGAGAGTTAAATAAATTGACTTCTGATGGTTATCAAGCATTTCTAGTATCTGTAAAACCAAGGCATAAAAGAAGCATCTGGCATAGAGTTAGAGTTGGCTACTTTAATTCTTTTGAAGAAACGAAAGAAGCACAAAAATCGGTTGGAAAGAATTAGTAAACAATATTTTACAAATTATAAAAATCACATCTAATAATTTATATTAAATTTAGCGAACTTTTTACAGGCTATTACGTCTACTCGAACACTGAAAAACTATGGAAATTCTGTAATGTTAAATAAATTTAATAAACTTGTTATAATCTTGCTTTCTGCATCAATTCTAGTAATTGCTCAAAATAACACCATTAAAGTTGGTAATGTTCTTCCTGGAGAGATTGATATGGGTGGATTCAATCTTTCTGAGGATTCTGTAATTGAAATAAATGGCATTGGTACATCTCTGGATGAATGGGACAGTTATCTAAATTATTATGCTTGGATTCTTGAAACAAATAGCAGGAAAATTATTTGGAATAGTGAAAAATGTGAAGATTATTCTGAAGAAGATGGCGAGTATGATATAGAGAAAGAACTAAAACTTAAATCTGGAAATTATGAGGTTTATTATTCATCTGGGAGAAAAGACAATAAGAGTTTTACTTTTAATATTGGCGCAATGCAAAGTTTGATAAGGGGACATAAATCAGATTTGAAAGAATACCAGAAAGAGTATTTTATTGAAATATCAGGTGATGATGAAATTTTTGAGGAAAGGGATCCATTTCAGCTAGTTAATAATTGGAATAATGATGCAATTATAGCTATTACTCGAGTTGGAGATTCTGAGAATATTGAGAAGAGGTTCTCGCTATCTAAAGATACAGAAATGAAAATATATGGAGTTGGTGAAGGTGTAAGGAAACAGTTTTATGATTTTGGTTATATATACGATGTTTCAAAGAATAAAAAAGTGTGGATGTTTAATAGAGATGATGCAAGCAAAGCAGGCGGTGGTAGTAAAAATGTTGTCCAAAAAGCGACAATAAAAATTCCAAAAGGAAGCTACTCAGTAATATTCAAATCTGATGACTCACATTCCTTCGATGAATGGAATGTTAAACCTCCTAATGATCCACAACATTGGGGTATGGTTGTCTCGTTAGTAAATGAAAAAGATAGAAAAAATATAATTCCTTTTAATGCGGACGATATTTTAAAACCGATTGTATCAATTGTAAGAGTTGAAGAGGATGAGTTCCATTCAAAGGGAATTTCTTTAAGTAAAGGACTTAAAGTTAGAGTTCTTGCTATTGGCGAAGGCTACAAAGATTTAGCTGACTATGGTTGGATTACAAATGCGGATACTAAAGAAGTTGTTTGGAGAATGAATTATCGCAATACTGAAAATGCTGGTGGTGCTAGAAAAAATAGAATGGTCGATGAATTAATTAAACTGGATGCTGGAAACTATACTGTCAACTTTGTATCAGATGATTCACATAATTATGATGATTGGAATGATTCACCTCCATTTGACGAAGAAAGATGGGGTATTACTCTTTGGACTCTAAATGATAATGATAGAAAAAGCGTTAAAACATTTAATCCTAAAAATTATAAAAGTAAAAATTTAATTACTGAGATTATTAAAGTTGGTGACGATGATAAATTAAGTAATAAATTTCAAATCTCTCGAGAATCAGAAGTAAGAATTATAGCTCTTGGTGAAAGTAGTGGAAATGATTTAGCTGATTATGCATGGATTACAGATAGTGATGGCGACACAATTTGGAAAATGAAATATAGAAACACATCTCATGCTGGTGGTGCAAATAAAAATAGAATATTTAACGAAGTAATTACTCTTGATGCAGGGAAGTATAAAGTTCATTATCGAACAGATGATTCCCATTCATTCGAAGATTGGAATTCCACTCCTCCTGATAACCCACAAATGTATGGTGTAACTTTACTATATGAGAAATGAAAATTTAGAGACGACTCGATTAGTCGTCTTTTTTTTATCTAAGGGAAAACACTTAATCCAATAAAAACTTAGATAACTCTTCAACAGTATCAAAATAATAATCGCTTTCCATTTGTAGTACTTCTTCCTTTGCATAAGAATCCCATAGTACAGAAGCTACTTTAATTCCAGTAGATTTAGCTGCATTTACATCTGGTGGTGCATCCCCAATCATTAAAACTCTATCGCGATTAAGATTATACTTATTTATAAAAACATCCACACCTTCTGGGGATGGTTTGTGTCCTTCTATGTCATCTCCAGTTACAATCATATCAAATTTATCAGTAATACCTAATTCATCCAAAGTAATTTCAGTTGAGCCTCGACCTTTCCCTGTATAAATAGATAGAAGAATACATCTGTTTTTTAGAGAATCAATTAACTCAACAATTCCATCAAAAATTTTAGCCATACTTTTATGGTTATTTCGGTAAAATTGATAGTAGTCGGCCATCACATTTTCGTAGTTATCTTCAAAAAGTTGTTTTATTATCACTCTTTCAGTGGGTCCAAAAAGTGCAATAATTTCTTCAGGTCTAGTAGTTTTACCTAAATATTTTTCAGTTACATAATTAAATGTTGCAAAAATAAGTTGGTTTGATTGTAAAATAGTTCCATCAATATCAAAAATAATTCCATCAAAATTGTTCAAATAATTCCTCGTTTGTTTTTCTCAGTAGTCATTGCGAGCATTTTTTTGCGAAGCAATCTGCCAAAGATTGCCACGTCGTCCATGAACAGACTCCTCGTAATGACTTTTAACTTTTTTCAATTCGTAAATTAGTGGCTAAATTCTTTTCTTAATCGCCGACAATATTAAATATCACAATCTTTCCATCCATATTAGAGGCCATTAAACGCTGGTCATCAATTATTTGTACTGAATGAACCCTTGCAGTACCAAGGAATAGCATAGATTTGTATCGAAGTGTTTTATTAATTCTGTAAATGTATCCATTCTTAGATGTAAATATTATTTTGTCATTCCATTCAATTGGAGTATTGGGCATTGTATCAAATCCAAAATTTACATTTACAGTTTTAATTAGCTTTCCGTTCTTTGCAGAGATAATATGGAATTTATCTTTAACACTTTTTACGTAAAGCCGCTTTTTGTTTTTTGAAATTCCAATCGATTCCCAAGCTTTATACTTTTTCTGTATCCATTTAGTTGTACCGAGACGTAAATCTATTGCATAAACCATTTTGTCAGGAGTTGTGAGGTACAAATACTTCCCATCAGTAATTGGCTTGCAAGCAGCTGGGGAGTAATAGAAAGATTTGTTTTTTTGCCACTTCCAAATTGTTGTACCGCTATTTGCATCAATTGAGTATAGCTGCGTATCCCAGCTTCCAAAAACTATTTGATTTCCAATAACCATCGGTGCAGTTTCAATTAGATCAGTTGCCTCTTCGTTAGTCCATATTTCTTGCAAAGTTTCTATATCGTAGCAAAATATTTTGCCAGAAGCTGATGCAATAATCACCGCAGAATTAGATTTTGTTTGTTTTTGAATAATTAAATTCTTCACTCCTTCATGATTAAAAATCACGGGAGGTGCAATTAAATACTCATCAAATCCAATAGTTTCAATCTGGTCTCCATTTTGCGGATCTAAGATTGTTAACTCACCTTGCACGGTGGAGACAATGAATTTATTTCCAACAATAGATGGTTGACCGGTGATATCACCAAAAGTATCGTAATCCCAAAGGAGTCTTCCGTTAATATTGTAACAACTAACAAGACCAGTATAGTCGGCAACATAAACTTTCTCTTTCCAAAATAATGGTAGTGCAACCAACGTAGTATTAATATCTTTTTGAAAAGAGATATTTACACTATTATTAATTAATTGAACTGAGTCTATTTTTGGAATTGAAAGAGAATCCGTTTTGCTAATTTCTCCCCAAAAGTTTGGAATAGTATCTTTTCCCACTTCATAGAAGTTAAGTTTCTCTTTTTGATTTTCAACAATTACGAATCCATAACTCTCTCTCTTTTGACTAAGAGTTGAGCGCGCCATCATAGCCGGAATTCCATTATAAATGTTTTTTTCAGTTCTATGATTGTGCCCATTTAGAACAGCCTTTATGTTATGATTTCTAAGAAGATTTGAAACCTTAAACCAATTGTCAATATCATCTTCTAGTGGATGATGGCTCACGAACACAATCTCTTTTGAAGAATCAATTCTACTTAACTCATCGCTGAGCCAAGAAATATCCTCTGGTCTAAAATGCCCACCCCCACCCCGTAAAGGGATTGCACTATTTATTCCTATATAAACAGTGCTATCTTTTTTATAAATAAATTTATCATCATCCCAAATTTCGATAAACTTAGAGCCACCACTGTTACTCCATTTTGTGTCGTGATTTCCTGGAATAATTAATAATGGTTTCTTTAATTTGTCTAAGATTTCCTTTGCACTTTCAAATTCGGAGTTTCTTCCCTTTTCAGTAATATCACCTGAGGCAAGTACAAATGAAATATCATCAAAGGAATTTATCTGTTTTACAATTTGTTCAAGATCTACATCTGCACTATCATATCCAATATGTATATCTGTAAGCCAAGCAAATTTATGTTGTGCAGTTAGTGAACTTATTAATAGAAATGATAATAAAATTAGTTGTTTCATAATTCTCCAATTAACTATATGTAATTTAATAAAAAAGTGTTTAACGATTAAAGTTTAGAATTTAATTTGAAACATGCTTTTCGCTTTAAGTTATATTATTTATATTAACTGACTCTTTAATTGACTTATTAAAAATTAATAAAATAAATATTCTTTGCATCTTTGAAATATAGAATCCTAAATCTGATTTTTAAAAGTATAAAATTCTTAATTATTTCTTCTAATGATACCGTAGTAATAGATGTAGGAGAAATTACGTAAGTATTTAAAATTAATTCTTGCTGAATTTTAGCTCTAATAATTTCAATATATTTTTATTTGCCCAAACAACATTTCTTTGTCTTTATCCATTAATTGTAAATTCTATTTGCTACAGATAATTCTTATTTAATAAACCACTATGGACTAGAAGTCCATAGTTTTAGTTTTTGACTAAAAGTCAAT
>CBDUTO010000102.1:0-16448 GCA_965370315.1 uncultured Melioribacteraceae bacterium | reverse complement strand
ATGTAAGATGTAAGATGTAAGATGACAAATTAATATTTGTCATTTCGAACCCGTTTTGTGGGTGAGAAATCTTGTGAATTTCACGAGATTTCTCTTCCGATAAAAAACATCGGAATCGAAATAACATTTTGCATAGAACAGTTGTCATTCCCACATGCTTCTAGTGGGAATCTCCTACTTATAAAGATTCCCGACAAAGACATTCGGGAATGACAGCAATGAATACTAATTAAAAAATATTGAACAATAAGAGTAATGAATGAAAGACAAAATATTAAAAATCTGGCCAGAAATTGACTGGATAAAAGATGATACATTAAAGCAGCAAGTTACAGATAGCTGGGTTCAAGCAATTGAGGATAGTGTACTTGAACCTGAAGATTTAGAAAAAATCCCTTTCTCTTTATTAATTCAAAATTGTAATATCACTTTTATGAATCACAAGCGAACTGTAGTTCAGCTTAGTGTTGATATGGCAAAACGAATGCAAGAGAACTTTGGTGATGAAATTGAAATTAACATGGATTATCTAATTGCTGGTGCAATTCTAATTGATGTTGGTAAGTTACTTGAATACAAAATGATAGATGGAAAACTTGGGACAAGTAATTTTGGTAAGTATGTTCGACATCCATTTAGTGGTATCGGAATTGCCCAACATTTTGGCGTGCCACCAGAAGTACTTCACATGATTGGAACTCACTCGAAAGAAGGTGATGTTGGTAAACGCTCTGTGGAATCACAAATTATTCATCACGCTGATTTTGTAAGCTTCGAGCCATTTCAAGAAGCAAAAACAATTAAGAAATAATAGCACGCTGATTGAACGGATTTAACAGATTTGCACTGATCAATTTTTAATCTGTGATTATCATAATAAATCTGCGTCATCTGCGTTCCATTTTTAGGAGTAAGTATGAGCCAAAATATAATTGAAAAAATCGCCCAACGTTTTGCTGTTGGATTGGATGAAGGAACTATTTTAAATAGTGGAGATTTCATTTCCATAAAGCCAGCACATGTTATGACACACGATAACACTGGAGCGGTAATTCCAAAGTTTAAATCTATTGGAGCAACAAAACTTGCTAATTCTCGCCAAGTTGTTCACACGCTTGATCATAATATTCAAGACAAGAGTGAAAAAAATCTAGAGAAGTATAAAAACATTGAAGCTTTCTCAAATTCTGTTGGTGCCGATTTCTATCCAGCCGGACGTGGGATTGGACATCAAGTAATGATTGAAGAAGGCTACGCTTGGCCTGGAACAATGGTTGTGGCTTCCGATAGTCATTCAAATATGTATGGTGGTATTGGTGCACTTGGTACGCCTATTGTTCGAACAGATGCTGCATCAATCTGGGCAACTGGACGAACTTGGTGGCAAATTCCTCCAATTGCAAAAGTTACTTTAAATGGTAATCTTCAAAATGGAGTTACTGGAAAAGATGTTATTATTGCTCTTGCTGGATACTTCAACAAAGACGAAGTTCTAAACCACATAATTGAATTTGCTGGTGATGGAGTTGGAGTACTTTCTCTCGACAAAAGATTAACAGTAGCAAACATGACTACCGAATGGGGTGCATTGGGTGGAGTTTTCCCTATTGACGAAGTAACTACAGATTGGATTGCAAAGCGAATTGAAAAAGTTAAAGCTCGTGGACTGCAAGGAGTTCCATCCGATACTGATGGCAATGGCGATCAACCACGAATGAATGATGCACGTTTGCAAATTTTGAAAGGTGACATGCAAAATTTGCAAGCAGATGTTGATGCATATTACGCAAAAGAGATAGTAATTGATTTAAGCTCTATTGAACCTATCGTTGCTGGTCCAAACTCTGTAAAAGTTATGAATACCGCATCAGAGCTAAGCAAGCAAGATATTAAAATAAACAAAGCATACTTACTTTCTTGCACAAATTCTCGTGAAGAAGATATTGCTGAAGCTGCAAAGATTCTAAAAGATAAAAAGATAGCAGATGGAGTTGAATTCTATGTTGCGGCTGCATCTAACGAAGTCCAAGCAGAAAGTGAACAAAATGGCGATTGGCAAATACTTTTGGATGCTGGTGCTATTCCCCTTCCTCCAGGATGCGGACCTTGCATTGGTCTCGGCGTTGGATTACTAGAAGATGGCGAAATTGGAATCTCTGCAACAAACAGAAATTTCAAAGGTCGTATGGGTTCACCAACTTCATTAGCTTATCTTGCATCACCATCTGTTGTTGCAGCTTCTGCGGTTGCCGGCAAAATTGCTTTTGAAGGTGAATATTCTAATTCCAATATTTCTGCTGATATTAAAGTTCTTCCAAAACCAGAAAGAGGAATTGCTGAAGTGAAAATTATTGATGGATTTCCAGAGATAATTGAAGGCGATTTGTTATTCTGCCCACAAGATAATTTGAATACAGATGGAATTTATCCAGGAAAATATACTTACAACGATGACTTCACTCCAGAAGATCAAGCTCGAGTTGTAATGGAAAACTACGATCCAGAGTTTGGCAAGATAGTTAAAGAAGGTGATATTCTCGTTGGAGGATTTAACTTTGGAAGTGGAAGCTCGCGTGAGCAAGCTGCAACTGCATTAAAGTATCGTGGAGTTCAACTTGTTATTACTGGTTCTGCAAGTCAGACTTACATGCGAAACGCATTTAACAATGGATTCCTCGTTCTCGAAATTCCAGAATTAGTTAATAATTTTAAAAACAAGTTCACCGAAAATAAACTAACAATCGAAACTGGGATAAATGTAAAAATTGATTTCAAAAAATCAAAGATTACTGCTGGAGATTTAGAGTATTCCATTAGTCCATTAGGAACTGCTGCTCAAGAGTTAATTGTTGTTGGTGGATTAGAAAATTGGGTTAAGAAACAGATTAGTTAAAATTTATTTTAAGAACAATTAACCTTCAAGGTTAACTTAAGTAATGATAAATTTTATTCTATGTTTTATATTGTATATATACCAAATCATTACTCTTCTAACCTTGAAGGTTTGAATGTAAACGAAATCTCTTAACACTCAGAAAAGAGGCAAATAAAATGGAAAGATACAGAGAAACATTCGATAACCTTTATCCCAAAAGCAAGTTAAAGCAATTCGCCTATTATATTTTTGCTGGGATAGTATATTTTGCAATAGGTGTTGCAAGCTATTACAGAAATAGTGACGATTTATTGATGGTTACAATTTGGTTTTTGTTTAGTATTGTTTATATAATAATTGCATTCTACCAAAAGTATAGAAATGAGAAATATTTTGTTGAGTTTAATGATAACGGAATTGATACTAAACTTTCAGCTTTCAAATCAATTAATATTAAATGGAATGAGATAAAAGAGATTGAAATAAAACCACTAAGTATTGTGTTTAAGCTAGAATCATATTTGAAAGATGAAGAATTATCATTAAGTGCTTATAGCTATGGAAGTGTTCGTAAATTCAAGAGCAAACTAAACAAATTTGCGAATGAGAAAGGGATTGAGATAAAATAAAAGCCCAATCCTTTAATTAGAACTGAGCTTTTTGAAATATTCAAATATAATAAATTATAATTTTCTAACTAACCGCACCTTCCCCAATTTCAATAAAATTGCGAGAGGCATTCATTTTAGTTTTTAATCCCCAAGGAATTGTTAAATTCTGTTCAATATGACCATGTTTAACATTATAGATTACTGGAATTTTCAATTCTCCAAAATAGTCAGAGATTACATCGTTAAGAGTTAAAGATGGATCTTCTTTATCTTTAATGTAGCAATCGACAAATCTTCCAATAATAATTCCCTTAACATCCTTAAAATTATTTGTTGCATACTTTAATTGATAAAACATTCTATCAACACTATATGGTTCTTCTCCGATCTCTTCAATTAAAATAATTGAGTTCTTAAAATCAGGCTGATATGGTGTTCCTAATAATGAATTAATAAGTGATAAATTTCCACCAATAAGTTTCCCTTCACCTCTTCCTTTAGTCAAAGTGTAGAAATTCTCACCATCTGGATTTTTTAGTTTTCCAATCTTTCTAGTCGATGTAATCATTTTCCAGAAATACTCTTCGGTAAAAACATCCACTTCATCTTTCCAAAAATCAACAGCTAGCATTGGTCCTGCAAATGTTACTAATCCGGTTTTTTTAAGAAAAGCCATTTGTAGAGCAGTTATATCACTATATCCAACAAATATTTTAGGATTTCTTTTGATTAGACCATAGTTGATTTTGTCAAGCAATCTTCCGCTTCCATATCCTCCACGGACATTAATAATTGCCTTTACATCCTTATTTTTAAACATTGAATGTAAATCTTCGAGACGTTCATCATCGGTTCCAGCAAGATATCCATGAGATTTACCAACATTTTTGCCAACTTCGACTCTGTATCCAAGTTTTTCTAAATAATTAACGCCTTTCTTAATTTTGGATAAATCTTTTGGAAGTGAGGCTGGGGAAATAATTCCAATAACATCGCCCTTAACTAATTTCTTAGGTTTAACAATTTTCATAAATACTCTATTTATTCGATGAATAATTAGATGTGAAAATAGTAAATATTTAATGTTAAATCAATGTTTTTTCATAGTTTAGATATTATTAATTATTGAATATCATTTTTTTGTTATATTAATACTAAATTATAAGAAATGATTTTCGATTCTAATGTATCTATTTTAATTTATTATTTGAAGAGTGCATAAAGTAAATGAATTATTTAAATAAATATTTAGTATTCCAGATAATACTATTGTTTTTCACATCTTCTCTATATTCCCAAAGAGAAAATTTTAGACATTTTTCATTACAAGATGGATTACCTGACGCAATTATTACATCAATTGCTCAAACTAATGATGGCTTCATCTACTTTGGAACTGAAAATGGTATCTCCAGATTTGATGGACAAGAGACCATTAATTACTCAACTTCAGATGGTTTATCAAATAATTATGTTAATTCTATTGTTCCATATAAAAAAAGTGGGCTTCTAATTGGTACTTATTCTGGACTATCAGTTTTTGATGGGAATAGATTTCTTAACTTATCAAAAAACAATGGACTCTCTGGTGATATAGTTAATACTATATTCAATAATGGCGAAGAGTATTTAATTGGAACAACTAGTGGTATCACATTATTTTCTAAAGGAAAATTAGATTCTGTTTATCAGAATAGTTTTTTTGACTCTCATAGTATTTATGCATTTTCTTTAGATTCTAATCGAGCTTTATATATTGGAACTGATAAAGGATTATTTAAAATAATTAACGATAGTGTTCTCACAATAAGAGAAAATATTGTTGTTAGATCTCTTCTAACATCTTCTGAGAGTATATTGTTTTGTGGAACTTCTAAAGGACTTTTCAAAATAGTAGGCAATAAAGCAGATCAAGTTAGTAAAATTGGAAATCGAACTATTTACAGTATTATTGAAGACCACAATAAATATATCTGGGTAGGAACTAACAAAGGTATTTCCAAAATTTTAGAAAATGACGTAAAGTCGTACATAACAAATGATGCTTTTCTTGGAAATAACTGTTATTCAATTCTGGAAGATAGAGAACTAAATTTATGGTTTGGATCAGAAAAAGGAGTTAATCTTTACGATAACGGACTTTTCCAACTTTACAATAGAAGGCAAGGGGTAAAATCTACTGTCTGGGCAATTTATCAAACCAGAAAGGGAAACTTATGGATTGGTACAGATGGAAACGGTGTATTAGGATTTAGGAATAATGAGTTTGTTGAAGTTCCTGTATTAAAAAATCTTCCAAAAACTATTTGGAATATTTTTGAGGATAGTAATGATAATGTTTGGTTTGCGACAAATCATGGAGCGGTTAAACTAAATAGTAATAATAAACTTGAATTCTATAATATAGAATCTGGTTTTATTGATGATATGGTTCTTGACATTTTTGAAGACAAAAATTTTAATATTTGGTTAACCACTTTTGAGTCTGGTGTATTCAAATATGATGGAAGTAGTTTTAAAAATATTGTATTAACAAATGCAGGATATTTACCAGTATTTAATATTATTGAAGATTCAGAGAACTCTTTGTGGTTTGCTTCATCTGGGGGTTTGGATAAGATAAAAAATGAAAGGAGAGTTCCATTTCAATTTGAGGATAAATTTACTCAGTATAGTTTTTATTCAATTCTTTTTGATTCATTAAATAATAACATTCTTTTGGGATCATTTAATAGAGGTTTAATTATTTATGATTTAGATAGTTCTTCAATTAAAAGTATTACAAAAAATGATGGTTTAAACGATAATGCAATACTTTTCATGAAATTTGATGATAATAAATCAAATTTATGGATAGGAACTAATCAAGGATTAAACAGATTTGATTACAAAGGCTTTACGAATAATAATAAATACATAAGATTAAAATCTTACAATTATTATGATGGATTTCCTGGAGTTGAATGTAATCAGCTAGAAGCAATTTATGATACAAATAATCAATTTTGGTTCTCAACACGAGAAGGTGTTGTAAAATATAATCCATCTAGAGCGAAAGAGAATAATTATGTATCACAACCATTTATTTCATCTGTAGAAATAAATTATAAAGAAATAGATTTATCAAATTATGGTGAGAAAAATGATATTGATTCGACAATTATTAACAATATTGAGTTTCCTCATGATAAAAATAATTTAACCATCAGTTTTTCTTCTTTATACTACACAAATCCTTTGAACGTTAAATTCAAATATATGTTACATGGAGTAGATGAGCAATTTTCACCTCTTACAAAAAATGATTATGTCACCTACTCTTCCCTTTCACCAGGAAATTATCAATTCGAGTTGATTTCATATACATTAGATGGTGAAGTACCGTCAAAACCAATACACTTTAATTTTTCTATTGAAACTCCATTTTGGAAATCTGATTACTTTGTATCCTTTGTTGTTTTCTTAATTATTATGGTACTTTACATATTATATAGAGTTAGAATATATACTGTAAGTAAAAAGAACGTTGAATTATTAAAACTGTATAGAGAAAATATTTCAAATCAAAAGCTCTTGGAAGAATCGGAAAAGGATTACAAAGGGCTTTTTGAAAATGCACATAGTGCCATACTCATCATTGATCCAGATTCATTTTTAATTATTGATGCAAATCATAGTGCTGAGCTTTTATACGGATACAATAGAGTGGAGTTAATAAATTTATCAACAAAAGTTCTTACTGTACATATCAATAATACACAAGAATTTATTGATAAGGTTATCCAGGATAAGGGTGTTAAAAAATATAAAACCTCCCATATAAAGAAAGATGGTTCAGAAATTATATTAAATGTTAACGCTTCAACAACTAACTACAAAGGTAAAACTGCTATTATATCCTTACATCGAGATATTACCGAGGAAGAGGAAATAAAAAGACAACTTCTAATTGCAAAAGACTCTGCTGAAAAATCAGATAAATTGAAGGGAGAATTTTTAGCACAAATTTCACATGAAATTAGAACTCCGATAAATACAATTTTAGGTTATGTTAGTTTAATAAATACAGAGATTGAGGATACAGTTTCTGAAGAAGTTAATAATCTTTTTGAACCAATAAAAAGATCATCTGCAAGAATTATTAGAACAATTGACTTAATACTTGATATGTCGGAGGTAAATGCTGGCACATTTGATTTATCCATTAAAAAAATTGATGTTGCTGAATTGCTTTATGAAATTGTTGTCGAGCAGAGGCAGAGTGCAAAAAGTAAAAACTTGAAATTAGAGTTTATTAATAATTCGACAAATAGCTACCTACTAATTGATTATTATACTTTTGGACAAATTTTCACAAACCTAGTTGATAATGCAATTAAATACACAGAGGAAGGAAAGGTAGAACTAATTTTGTCTAATGCGGGTTCCAAGACTATTATTGAAATCCAAGATACAGGAATTGGTATTTCAGAAGAATTTCTTCCAACATTATTTGATTCTTTTACTCAAGAAGAACAGGGTTATACACGCAAATATGATGGTAATGGTTTAGGATTAGCTTTGGTTAAAAATTATGTTAAAATTAATAAAGGTATTATTTCAGTAGAGAGTACAAAGGGAATTGGCTCTAAATTTAGAGTTGAGTTTTAATACATATACACTAATATTTTCACTCAAATTGTAAAATTACTATTGACAAATTGTTATTAGATTTGTTATAATTACTATAACAATTAAATGTTACATTAACCGTAACATTTCAACAAATGATAATTTAGTTTAATTATAAATAGGATTTGAAATGGAAAAATCAATTGCAAGAACTATCTCAGAATATGCTGTTAATTTAAAGTTTGAAGACTTGCCTAAAGAAGTAGTTGAAACCACAAAACGCTTTGTTTATGACTCTATAGCTTGTGCTTATGGTGGATATCACACTAAAGATTTAAATATTATTCGTGATTTATACAAAGATATGGCAGGAAAAGAAGAAGCAACTGTAATTGTATTTGGCGAAAAAATTCCAGCTGTAAATGCTACACTTGTAAACTCACTAATGATTAGAGCTTTAGATTTTAATGACATTTATTGGAAAGATGATCCATCTCATCCATCGGATATTATTCCTGCCGCTCTTTCTGCAGGCGAAATGGTTGGTGCATCAATGGAAGATATAATTACTGCTATTGTTTTAGCTTACGAATTTGAGATGCGTCTTTGTGTTTTTGCAAAGCCTGGAGTAAGAGAGCGTAAATGGCATCATGCTACTTTAACTCAATTTGTCTCCCCTATTGTTGCCGGTAAAATGCTTGGTTTAACTGTTGACCAAATGGTAAATGCAATTGGAATAAATGGATCACATAATCACACTATTGGTTGCCCAACTGCTGGTAAATTAACAATGATGAAAAATACAGTTGATCCTATGGCTGTTCAAGCTGGCGTTTTTGCTGCACTTATGGCTCAAAAAGGTTTTAGCGGAACTGAAAAAGTTTTTGAAGGAAAGGAAGGATTCATGGATGCATTCATTGGATGGAATGCAAAAGATGAAAAAGAAAATCCTACAGAAATGATGGGACGTGATGGACTCTCGAACTGGTCATGGGATGTTGATGCTTTAGTTGGTAATTTAGGCGAAAGCTTCAAAATTATGGAATGTGGAATGAAAGCGTTTCCAACAGAGGCTTTAACACACACACATATTTCTTGCGCATTAAATGCAATGAAGAATAATAACTTAGATTATACTGATATTGAAGAAGTGAGAGTTACAGCATTCGCTCAAGCCTACGATATTCTATTCGACCCAACAAAGTACCGTCCAGAATCTAGAGAAACTGCAGATCACTCACTCCCCTACTGTATGGCCGTTGCTATTGTTGACAAGAAAATTTCTACAGCCTCATTTAGTGATGAAAAGTTAAAAGATCCTAGAGTATTTGAAGTGATTGATAAAATAAAAGGGGAACCTTCAATTGAGTTTGAAAAGATGTTCCCAGCAAAGCAACCTTCAAAAGTTGTTGTTGTAACTAAGGATGGTAAAGAATATTCAGAATATATGGAATACCCCAAGGGTGATCCTCGTGAACCAATGACCATTGAAGACATTGACAATAAATTTTCTGGATTAGCTGAAGGCACTCTTTCTTCAGAACGACAAGCAGAAATTAAAGAAATGATTTTTAATTGTGAAGGTATGACAATTAACGACTTTATGAGCAAGTTGGTTATTTAAGAAACAATGTCATTGCGAGGAGTCTATTCTCTTCACGACGTGGCAATATATTGAAGATTGCTTCGCAATAAGATGCTCGCAATGACTGATTTATCTTTAAGTAATTACTAAACAAAATTAAAAGTGATATTATGGCAAAAGCAACAGCAGGTCAACAAGGCACCAAAGTTCGTTCAGATTGTTACATTGAAATAACATCAAAACGACTTGGCGGAATAAAATTAGATTTTAAAAGCAAAGTAGATGTAATGTATGGAGAATCCATGCGGAAATCTATTTTGGATATGTGTAAATTCTTTGAATTAAAACATGCAACCATATTGGTAGAAGATTACGGTGCACTTCCCTCCACATTAATGGCAAGATTTGAATTAGCTGTTAAACGATTAAATCCAAATATGGATAAAGAGTATTTACCAAACTTCAATAAGAATAATAAATACACTACTTCAAAAGATAAATTAAGACGGAGCAGACTTTATCTTCCTGGCAACGAGCCTAAGTTTTATCCCAACGCTGGGTTGCATAAACCCGATGGTGTAATACTTGATTTGGAAGACTCTGTTGCACCAACAGAAAAAGATTCTGCACAACTAATTGTTCGTAATGCATTAAGAGCAATAGACTTCTATGGTTCAGAGCGTATGGTGCGTATTAACCAATTACCACAAGGACTTGATGACTTAAAGTATATTGTTCCACATAACGTTCACGTCATTCTCATTCCAAAGGTTGAAACTGCACAACAGATTAAAGCTATTGATTCAGAAGTTCAAAAGCTGAGAAAATCACACAGAATAAAAGAGAATATTTATTTTATGCCAATAATTGAATCCGCACTTGGTGTTATTAATGCTTATGAAATAGCATCAGCAAGTGAAAACAATTGTGCCCTGGCAATTGGCTTAGAGGATTACACAGCTGATCTTGGAACACAAAGAACCAATGAAGGAAACGAAAGTTTTTATGCACGTTCTGCATTAGCAAATGCAGCCAAAGCTGCTGGTATTCAAGCAATTGACACCGTATTTTCTGATGTAAATGATATGGAAGCATTAAGAGATTCAGTTATAGAAGCAAAGGGATTAGGCTTTGAAGGGAAAGGCTGCATCCATCCAAGACAAATTCAAATTGTTCATGAAGCATTTGCACCAACAGAATTAGAAATTACAAAAGCAAAGCGAATAGTTGCTGCATTTGAGGAAGCAAAAGCAAAAGGACTTGGAGTAGTATCCATTGGAAGCAAAATGATTGATGCGCCGGTAGTGAAGAGAGCTGTTAATACTTTAAAATTAGTTGATGCAATAAATAGGTAATGATTTTCTAAGATTGTTCTATTGTTAAAACAAAAGAGAATAGTTTTATGATTGGAAAAGTATGCTTAAGACTAATATTTTGAGGATAACAATAAATTAAGAAGATTGGAAACGAAATTGGAAAATTGATTTGATTGAAAAAGACAATCCAAATTGGGAAGACCTTTACAATGAGATATTAGGAAGTAATATACTTAAATAGATTCCGGCTAAATAATTGCCGGAATGACATCTTACATTTTCTTATTCAACAATAATTATGCAATTCAACAATAGAGTAAAATTATGAAACTAATAAAAAATGCAGCAGGACGCTTGGTTCCTACAGAAGTTAACGGCAAAAAAGTAATTCCTTTTAAAGGGGTTAATAAATATAAACCTACTGGAACTAAATACGGTGCTCCAATCAAGAGTTGTATTGACTATCCAGTTGATGGAAATAAAGTTGCTAAAAATTTACGCGAAGCTCTTAAAAAAGCTGGATTAAAAAATGGAATGACAATCTCAACTCATCACCATTTGAGAAATGGAGATATTTTAACAAACATTCTTTTTGATACAATTAAAAAAATGGGAGTTAAAAACATTCGTTGGTATCCAAGTGCATCCTTTCCTGTTCATCAGCACCTCATCAAATATTTGGACGACGGCACGATCCATCATATTGAAGGCTCTATGAATGGGCCACTTGGGAGATACACATCTGAAGGAAAAATGAAAGGGACTGGTGTCCTCCGCTCTCACGGTGGAAGATACCAATCAATTCAGGATGGAGATGTTCATGTTGATATTTCAGTAATTGCAGCCCCAACTGCTGACCCGTTTGGAAACGCTACTGGTGATAGAGGTAAATCAGCTTGTGGATTGCTCGGATTTGCTCTTGCTGATTCAGAATACGCAGATAGTGTTATTGTTGTTACTGACAATCTAATCCCCTTTCCATGCTCTCCATGGCAAATTCAAGGGAACAATGTTGACCACGTTGTTGAAGTTGAATCACTTGGTGATCCTGCAAAAATTGTTTCTGGCACAACTCAGGTTACTAAAAGTCCAGATAGACTTTTAATTGCAGAATATGTTGCAGATTTTCTAGAGCAATCTGGAATTTTGAAAGATGGATTCTCTTTCCAAGCTGGTGCGGGTGGAACGAACCTAGCATTTGCACTTTATCTAAAAGAGAAAATGATAAAGAAAAACATTAAAGCAAGATTTATCCGTGGTGGAAGCACAAAGTATTTAGTAGAAATGTTGGAAGAGGGATTAACTGATTATATTCTTGATGGACAAACATTTGACCTTGAAGGTGTCCGTTCAATGCGAGAGAATAGCGGACACTTAAATACTAGCCCTTTTACAAGTTATAACTTTCATGGTAAAGGAAATTTTGCATCAATGATAGATGCTGTTGTACTTGGGGCTACTGAAGTTGATGTTAATTTTAACGCCAACGTTGTTACACATTCCGATGGATATTTACTACATGGAATTGGCGGATGGCAAAATTGTATGTTTGGTAAAACAGTAATTCTTGCAATTCCATCATTCAGAGATAGAATTCCCGTAATAGTTGATGAAGTTACAACACTTGTTGCTCCTGGCGAATTGGTTGACGTCATTGTTACAGAGCGTGGTATTGCAATTAATCCAAAACGTAAAGATTTATTAAAAGCAGTTGAAGGAAGTGGACTTCCGATAAAACCAATAAAAGAAATCTATAAAGAAGTAAACGATATTTGCGGTGGCAAACCGGCAAAACCTAAAGTGAATAAGGATGAAGTTGTTGCAATAATTAAATGGGTTGATGGAACTGTTATTGATTCTGTATTTAAGGTTGAAAAGTAATTATTGTTTAGTTTTAGTCTTATCAGACGACCCAACGGGTCGTCTCTACTCACGAATTACGATTACCGTCTCACGTATTTTAGCTATATTTGAACATGAAAAAAATTGGATTGTCTCTCGGTGCAGGTGGAGCACGCGGATTAGCACACATTATAATTCTTGAAGCCTTTGAAGAACTTGGTATAAAACCTCATATAATTTCTGGAAGCAGCATTGGAGCTATTATTGGAGCAGGTTATGCGTCTGGTTTAACAACAGTTGAGATGAAAAAGTCTGTTGAAGAACTTATTCTCTCTAAAAATTTTAAGTTTACAGAGTTTTACAAAAAATATGACGTATTCAAAATAATTGACATGCTAGATGTTTCAATGTCGACCACTGGTTTTTTCAAAGGTGATAAATTCATATCATATTACAAAGAAAAAATTAAGACTTATCAATTTTCAAAACTTGAAATTCCTATTAAAATTGTAGCAACAGAATATTGGAATAAAAAAGAGCATCATTTTACATCTGGGAATTTAATTGATGCTGTCCGTGCAAGTTATGCACTCCCAACTCTTTTTACACCAATGAAATTAGGTACAGGTTTATATATGGATGGCGGAATGGTAAATCCACTTCCCTATGATATAATTCAAGATGAATGTGATTTTGTTGTTGCCATTGATGTTTCATCGAAGAAAGGGATTAATAATAAGGAAATTCCTAATGCATTGGATTCACTCTTTGCCTCATTCCAAATAATGCAAAATTCAATTCTTACTCAAAAATTAAAGTTATCAAAACCAGATTTGCTTTTAGAAATTGACGTTAAAGATGTTCGTATGTTCGAGTTTAATAAAGTAAAAGAGATTTGGAAAGAGGCTGAAAAGCAAAAAATGATTTTAAAGAAAGAACTTAAAAAGATTATTTAATAAAATAGTATATATTAAATTTAATATATGTAATGCTGACAAGTATAGAAACAATACATAAATCCTCTAAATTTCAATTCAAAGAGAAAGGGTCACTCTTTATTGGACGAACATTCCCAATCCATAGTGTTGGTGAAGCTGAAGCAATTCTGGTTTCGATAAGAAAAGAATATTATGTTGCCACACACAATTGCTATGCATATAAATTTATTGATGAAGAATCATTTAAATACTCCGATGATGGAGAACCTAATGGTACAGCGGGCATTAGGATTTTTAATGCAATTAAGCATTTTAATTTATCGAATGTACTTATAATATCAACTAGATATTATGGTGGAACAAAACTCGGTGTAGGTCCACTAGGGAAGGCTTATTACAACTCAGCTTTTGGAGCAATTGAGAATGGCAAGATTATTACTAAAGTTAATTATTCAAAAATTGCAATTAATTTTGGATATGACTTTATCAGCGATGTTCACCATTTTATTAATACTTATAATGTGCAAAGCATTAATAATCTGTTTATTGAAAACCCACAAATTGAGTGTTTAATCAAGCCAGAGTTTATCGATAAACTAAAAGATGATTTGATAGCCATTTCTAAGGGTAAGATTGATGTAAAGATCATGGAAAATAATATTTATTTGTAAATGTTTTATCCCCCCATTGATTCAAAAACTGTTAAGAACATTTTTGTTTTCATTTCCAAATCCATTAAAGTGGAATTATTTTTAATTGTAAAATCAGCAATATTCTCCTTTTCATTTTCTGGTATTTGAAATTTCATCCTGTCTTTAATTTCTACTTCCGATAAATTATCACGCTCCTTAATTCTTAATATTCTAACCTCTTCATCCGCAGTAACAAGTAATACATGATCTAATATTTCATCAACTTCTGCTTCAAATACTAGAGCTGCTTCAACAAAAACAATTTTGCTATTTTCTAATTCCTCTTCCATTAATTCATTAATCATATAAACCATTGGAGGATGAACAATAGAATTAAGCTTATTTACACTCTCAACAGATGAAAAGGCTTTTGATGCAATGTGAGATCTATTGAGTTCTTTCTCGCTATAAGATTCGTTTCCGAAAGTTGATATTATTAATTCGCGAACAGATTCATCTTCAACCATAATTTGTTTTGCTATATCATCTGCATTAAGAACCGTGTATCCAGCTTTTTCAATAATTTTAGAAACATTACTTTTGCCAGAGCCAATTCCACCAGTTATTCCAATTTTCATAAAACCCCTTATTTATTATAATATTTAAGAGCATCTGGTAATAAACTCTGTAAATCTTTAATTCTAGTTTCATCAGAAGGATGTGTACTTAAAAACTCTGGTGGTGTCCCACTTTTATTAGCTGACATTCTCTTCCAAAACTCAATAGATTCATGAGGATCATATCCAGCCATAGCCATAAATATTAAGCCTAAGTGATCTGCCTCACTCTCATGTAACCTACTAAATGGAAGCATTACCCCTAATTGAGTTCCAACACCAAATGCTGTCATCCATAGTGCTTTAGTCTCCTCTGGTTCATCTTCAATCGCAATTGCTAATCCCATACCACCAAGCTGAGTAATAAGTCCTTGGCTCATTCTTTCCCCACCGTGCTCTGCAATTGCATGTGCAATTTCATGTCCCATAACTACTGCAACCCCTGTTTCATTTTCGCAAATCGGCAATATTCCAGTATAAAATACTACCTTTCCCCCAGGCATACACCAAGCATTGGCTTCTTTATTATCTACTAAATTAAATTCCCAGTCATAACCTTTAAGATGTTCAGATAACTTTTTTTGTTTAAAGTATTGTTCAACTGCTTTTTGAATTTTTGTACCAACATTCTTAATCATTGCCGTTTTCTTTCTATCAGAACTAGGTTTGTTTTCCTTTAAGAACTGATCATATTGCTGATAACTCATTGACATCATTTGAGATGCTGGAATTATACTCAATTGCTCTCTCCCTGTAATTGGAACTGTATGGCATGAAACTGTGAATATGGAGAGAAGTATTAAGCATAGTAGAATAGTATATTTTTTCATTTTATTTATCCAAATTATTTATGTAAAACATTTTGTACTCAAATTTAACAAATCATTTTCTCATTCTTTTCTTATTTTTAATATCTAAATTTAATTGGAGTTAATTATGGCAGATACAATTTTTGATAAAATAATAAATAAAGAAATTCCTGCAGATATTGTTTTTGAATCAGATTCTATTTTAGCATTTAGAGACATCAACCCACAAGCACCAACTCACATATTAATAATACCAAAAATTCAAATTCCAACAATTCGTGAGATCAATGGGAAAAAGCATGGTCCTCTATTAGGCGAAATGATTGATGCCGCAAATTCAATTGCTAAAAGTGAAAATATTTCAGAAGATGGATTTCGATTAGTTTTCAATTGTGGTGATAAAGGTGGACAAGATGTTTACCATTTGCACATGCACCTTCTTGGTGGAAGACAAATGAATTGGCATGCAGGATGATATAGTATTTAGTAATCAGTATTTAGGGTTAGCTGAAAATCGTTTTCCCCTTATAAATAAAGGGTAATAGTAAAATTAATCATGAAAAAGTGCAAAGGTATTAATATATTGTATTCAAAACCTGTGCATTTATAAAG
>CBDUTO010000101.1:0-16642 GCA_965370315.1 uncultured Melioribacteraceae bacterium | reverse complement strand
AGGTATTTTAAATTAGTGGCTTAACTTAATGTATGTTTGTTGGGGAGCAGATCAATTAAAGAAATGAAAGCGTAAGCAAAAAACACTGCTAACGTAAAAAGGATTCATCTCGAAGCTTGCCGAGAGATAATCCAGTGTTGAGCTCAGCCGCAGCTACTACTTGTAATTTGGTTAAAGGTTTTTAGGGGTAGGACTTTTTTGTTTTGCTATAGTTTTACATCTGCTACTAGCTTCTATTGTTTCTTCTGATAGTTTCATAAATGGTTAATAATTAAGTTTATTACTTTCTCTTAGGTCTATACAAATGTGTTGCCTGACCAAAATGAATTTCCGCCGCTTCCATCATTGTTTCTGAAAGAGTTGGATGTGCATGAATTGTTAATGCAAGATCTTTTGCATTTGCTGCCATTTCAATTGCTAATGTTCCCTCTGCAATTAATTCTCCGGCTCCAGTACCAACAATTCCAACCCCTAAAATTCTTTCTGTTTCAGAATCAATAATTAGTTTGGTCATCCCATCACTTCTAGCCATCGTTCTTGCTCGCCCACTAGCAGCCCAAGGAAATCTTGTAACACTTACTTTAATTCCTTTTTCCTTTGCTTCCGCTTCTGTTAAACCTGCCCAAGCAATTTCCGGATCGGTATAAACAACACCTGGAATTGCTGAAGGTTCAAATGCAACTTTATGTCCAGCAATTGCTTCAACAGCTACTTTCCCTTCTGCAGATGCTTTATGCGCGAGCATTGGTCCCTCAACAATATCTCCAATTGCATATATATTTGGATCATCAGTTTGGCATTTTTCATCCTTTAGAATAAATCCACGATCAGTGATTTTTAACTTTGTGTTTTCTAATCCTAATCCTTTTGTAACTGGTGTTCTCCCAATGGATATAAGCGCTTTATCAAATTCTAATTCGCTTTCCTCTAAATTATCACCCTCAAGTTTTACTTTTATTGAGGTTCCGGTATCTTCAAGTTTAGCAACTTTTGTTTTTAGAAGAATTTTTTCAAATTTTGGTTCAATACTTTTTTGAAAAACTCTAATTAAATCCTTATCCGCACCAGGTATAAGCATCGGGAGTAATTCAACAACTGTTACTTTGCTCCCCAAGGCAGCGTAAAATGAACCTAACTCCATTCCAATAATTCCGCCACCAACTACTAAAAGTCTTTCTGGAATATCTTCTAATTCCAATGCACTTGTAGAGTCTAAAACTCGAGGTGAATCAATTGAAAGACCTGGAATTACTGCAGGCACTGAGCCAGTAGCAAGTATTGCTTTTTCGAAAGTTAATTCCTCAACTCCTCCTTCAACTTTTTCTATTGAGAGAGTTGTAGAGTTTAGGAATGTGGCTCTTCCTTGAATATAATTTATTTTCCGTTGCTCTACTAACATTCCAGTTCCATTAGTATTCATATTTACAACTTCTTCTTTAAAGCTTCTTAACTTATTAATATCAATTTTAGGCTTGCCAAAATCAATTCCCCAATTTGATGCTTCTTTTACTTCGTTTAAAAGTTTTGCAACATGTAAATATGCTTTCGAAGGGATACATCCTCTATAGAGACAAACTCCACCGGGGGTTTTCTCCGGATCAATTAGCGTTACTTCCATTCCTAAATCAGCTGCTAAAAAAGCAGCGGTATAACCACCCGGACCAGCACCTATAACTACAAGCTCTGTTTTGTTACTCATTATTATCCTTCCAAACTTAATAAAAATGGTTGCTCAATTGCAGCTATAACCCATTTTAAAAATCTTGCCGCATCTGCACCATCAATAATTCTGTGATCATACGATAAAGATAATGGCAGCATCATTCTCGGAACAAATTCACCATCTTTATATACTGGTTCAAAACTTCCTCTTGAAACACCCAAAATTGCAACTTCAGGAGTGTTAACAATTGGAGTAAAATATGTTCCACCAATTCCACCAAGATTACTAATTGTGAAACATCCACCCTGCATCTCTTCAATTGTAATTTTCTTAGATCGTGCTTTCTCTGATATTTCAGAAAGATTTGTTGCCAACTCTTGAATGTTTTTTTGATTAACATCTTTAACCACTGGCACAATTAATCCTTTCTCTGTATCGACGGCAACTCCAATATTAAAATAATCTTTATAAATTATTTCATTATTGTCTATATCAATAGAAGCATTAAACTGTGGAAAGACTTTTAATGCAGAAGCAACAATTTTTAATAGTACTGCAGTAACTGTTAATTTACCACCAATAGCTTCTGTTTTTTTTGCATATTGCTTTCGCAATTTTTCCAATTCGGTTATATCTGCTTTATCAAATTGCGTTACGTGTGGAATACTTGTCCAAGCATATGAAAGATGTTCCGCTGTTATTTTGCGAACATTATTCATTGGTTTTTTATTTACTTGACCCCACTTTGAAAAATCTGGAAGTTCTTGCTTCTTATAGCCGAGAGTAACAGTTTTACCCATTTTAATATTCTCATTCGCCGATTTTGCAAATTTCTTTACATCGTCAATTGAAATTCTTCCACCCGGACCACCACCATTTACTTCGTTTATATCAACACCTATCTCGCGTGCAAATCTTCTTACCGAAGGAGCTGCCGGCGCCAGTTTTGAAGGCATTGATTCTTTCTTAACTTCTTCTTTCTTCACCAAGTTTTCTCTGGTTGAAACTTCCGGCACAATTACCTTTTCAATCTTTGGTTTTGGTTCTTCAGCAATTGGCACGACAGCTATAGTTTCTTCCTTAACTTCGCTTTGTTTTGCATCAGCTGTTTCTCCGATATCATCGAATGTCATAATAACAGCTCCAATTTTTACAGTATCATTTTCACTTATATTTATGCTTTTAACAATACCAGGTAATTCTGATGGAACTTCAACTGTTGCCTTATCCGTTTCAATTTCAATTAAAATTTGATCAGCTTCTACTTTATCTCCAACTGAAACCAAAACTTTCACAATTTCTGCTTCTTCAATGTTTTCACCTAATGCAGGTAACTTAAATTCAAATGCCATTTTTTCTCTAAATTTAATTTTTTGTTATATTTTAATTGGATCGCTCTTACTAAGATCTATTTTTAATTTCTTCACAGCTTTAGAAATTGTTTCTTTAGTAATTTCACCTTCAACAAATAGTGAATATAGTGTAGTATATGCAATATGTTTAGCATCTACTTCAAAGAAATCTCTCAATGCTTCTCGACCTTCACTTCTACCAAAGCCTAATGTTCCCAAAGTTGATAATTTACCAGGAAGCCATTTGGACAGAGAATCGGGTAAAATTTGTGAGTAATCAGAGGCAGAAATAAATACACCTTTTTCATTTTTAGTTACCGCTTTAACATATGCATCTTTCGGTTTTTTATTTGGATTCATTCTATTCCATCTTTCAACCTCCAATGCATCGTAATGAAGATTTTTATAACTAGTAACACTCCAAACATCAGCTGAAACATTATAATCTTTCTCTAATATTTCTTGTGCTTTAAGGGTCTCATTCAAAATAGAACCACTTCCTAATAAGTGTGCTTTAATTTTAGATTTCAATTTGGATAGTTTATATTTATACATTCCTTTAATGATGCCATCTTTAGATCCCTTAGGCATAGCTGGCATTTCATAATTTTCATTCATTACAGTTATGTAATAGTAGCAATCTTCTTGAAGCTCATACATTCTATAAATACCATCTCTTATGATAACAGCAAGTTCATAGGCAAATGCAGGATCGTAGGCTTTTACAGTTGGGATTGAATGTGCAAGAACGTGACTTTGTCCATCTTGATGTTGAAGACCTTCGCCAGCTAAAGTTGTTCTTCCTGCTGTTCCTCCAATTAAAAATCCTTTACATTGCATATCTGCGGCTGCCCAAGCTAAATCTCCAATTCTTTGGAAACCGAACATTGAATAGAATGTAAAGAAAGGAATAGTATTAATTCCGTGAGTTATATATGCAGTGCCGGCAGCAATAAATGAAGACATTGAACCAGCTTCGGTAATTCCTTCTTCAAGAATTTGACCATCTTTAGCTTCTTTATAATATAGCAAACTATCTCTATCCACAGGTTCATATAATTGACCAGTAGTTGAATAAATTCCAATTTGTCTGAATAAAGCTTCCATTCCAAAAGTTCTAGCTTCATCTGGAACTATTGGAACAATGAGCTTTCCAATCTCTTTATCCTTTAGAAGTTTCGTTAAAATTCTAACATAAACCATTGTAGTTGAAACTTCTCTTCCAGCAGTTCCAGTATAAAACTCTTCAAATAAATCTTCGGATGGAGTTTTTATTTTAGGATTATTAATTATTCTCTTGGGAACAAAACCATTAAGTTCTTCACGTCTCTTCTTTAAATATTTAATTTCAGGACTATCCTCTTCTGGTCTATAAAAAGGGGCTTTTACAACATCTTCATCAGATATTGGAATTCCAAATCTGCTTCTAAATTGCTTAAGTTCATCTTCGTTCAATTTTTTCTGAGAATGTGTAATGTTTTTTCCCTCGCCTGCTTCTCCAAGTCCGTAACCCTTAATTGTTTTTGCTAAAATAACTGTTGGTTTACCTTCGGTTTTAACAGCTTCTTTAAATGCTGCATAGACTTTTTCGGGATCGTGGCCGCCCCTTTTCATTTTATATAAATCTTCGTCGGTATAATGCTCAACAAGATCTAGGAGTTCAGGATATTTACCGAAGAAGTGATTTCTAATATATTCACCATCTTCAACAATATATTTTTGCGACTCTCCATCAATAATTTCGTTCATTCGTTTTGTTAATAGTCCAGTCTTATCTGCTTCAAGAAGAGGATCCCAATCACTACCCCACACGACCTTTATAACATTCCATCCAACACCTTTGAAATTAGCTTCCAGCTCTTGCATTATTTTTGCATTTCCTCTAACTGGTCCATCCAATCGTTGAAGATTACAATTAATAACAAAAATCAGATTATCTAATTTCTCACGTGCAGCGAGAGATATTGCTCCAAGTGCTTCAGGTTCATCAGTCTCACCATCTCCTAAAAATGCCCAAACTTTTGATTCGGATGGAGATTTCAATCCTCTATTTTCAAGATATTTATTAAATCTGGCTTGATAAATTGACATAATAGGCCCCAATCCCATTGATACTGTAGGGAATTCCCAGAAATCGGGCATTAGTCGTGGATGCGGATAAGATGAAAGACCACCACCTGATTGTAATTCATGTCTAAAATTGTACAGTTTTTCTTCGCTTATTCTTCCTTCTAAATATGCACGTGCATAAATTCCAGGAGAAGCATGCCCTTGAAAATATATTTGGTCACCCTGATTATTATCATCTTTCCCTTTGAAAAAATGATTAAAGCCAATTTCATAAAGAGTTGCAGCGGAAGCATATGTAGATATATGGCCACCTATACCAGGATCAAGTTTGTTTGCTCTCACAACCATTGCCATTGCATTCCACCGAACCAGACTTTTAATCCTTCGTTCAATTTCTCTTCCACCAGGGAATTTAGGTTCTTTGCTTTTGGGGATTGTGTTTATATAGGGAGTATTTGCTGTAAAGGGTAAATCAACACCAGCTTCATGTGCGTAAGTATCTAGGTCATTTAAAAGTCGTTTTACTCTCTCTGGACCATTATTTTGTAAAACATATTCAAGAGATTCTAGCCATTCACGAGTTTCAAGCCCTTCTATTTTTTCTTGACTCTCTTTTTTAATTTCTTCCATTTTTATTTTTTCCTTTCTAAGAATTTTAAAATGGCAATATACGTCAACATGTCTTAATATAAGTTGCTGTTTTGCGTTAAAACGCAGCTTTTTATAAGAGTAGTCTTTTTTGAGTAACTCATAATAGCATAGTTTTCTCTATTTTCCAAATTTCAAAATTGGCATATATAGTTAAGCTATTTGCTAAGTTTAATACCCGAATGGATACTGCTTGTAGTGATAATGTGTCATTCCTGTTAATTCCAACCGAAAATTGACCCGTTTTCCAGATAAAACCGACCAGATGTTCTTTGATTTTCCATCTTGTAGAGTAACCATTTTTAGAAGCTAAAGTGAGATGCACTAAAGTGCACATGTTTAATTCCAGGCTAGAACCATTAAATCAGACAGGAAAACTATTTGTAGTAATTGGAAGACGGACGTTTTCATCGGCTGAAATACACTCAATGAACTTTAGAGCAAAAACCGAAGCGATACTAATTGATGAATCAACAAGTGGTGCACCAAATTATTTTGGAGAAGTAAAAGGAATTTCGTGACCAACAACAAAACTACGATTAGCTATTTAACAAAATATTTTCAAGATACATATCAGAAGGAAGCACTATTGAGCCAAATATAATAGTGAAACAAAATGTTGGTTATCATATAAAATGAACGTTTCTCTTTATAACTATATTTCCATGCCCAGCAATAAACACAGGGCATAGTTCTACTTCCGAAGCTATTTATAAAATACTATTTATACCCATTTTGGATAACATCCATTGGATTAAAAATAGTAACAAATGCTGCTTCCCAAAAATTGTATCCTCCTTTTTTCATACTTAATGTTGCTTGATGGATTACTTCTCCTAGAATTGAACCGACAACAGGTGTTACAATTAAGTCTTGTATGCTTGGCTGTTCGGCCATTCCCTCATATAAATACTCCCACCCAGTTGAAACAAATGCACTAAAGATGAATGAGTGTAGCATTGTTCCACCTTGCGAACGAATTGTGTTATAATAAAGGCTACCGGCATATGGATGTCCAATATAATTAATCTCCCAATGATCCTCATCCCAAACAGGTGGTTCAGAAAATGCTCTATTAAAATTTGAGGTAGCATTTTCGATATAGTTCTCTTCCCATTTCGTAACTGAGCGAGGTAAAATAATTAATGTTCCAAACATAGCAAATCCAATACCTCCCCATATTTTTGTTCCACTTAAATATTGATTTGCTTCGGCAGACTGGAATGAAAGAACCGAGAATTCTGTTGTGCTTATGCTATTTTTATTTGAACTAAAGTTATCATAGAAAAAATTTATATCAACCGATTCAATAAAATTTTTATTGAATAATTTTTCTTTAATGTAAAAGAAATCATTTGTGTTATTGATTTCTATGCTCTGGAGAGTTGCTGATAGTTTATTCGTACTATTATTAGAATAGTTATAAAATGGCATATTTATGCCAAGGGTATCCTTATTTGAAAAAGAGAGAAGTCTATTCTGAAAGTGATTTTTAATATCTAAAAATGTTTGATTATTAAGCAGACTGTTTTTATTGTTTAATCTATACTTCAACTCATCAAACAAAGTAATATCAATAATATAATTATTTGTATAATCCAGTTCAATATTGAAATTGCTTTTGTTTTCTCTCTTCGATATGCCTTGAGCATTATTAAGTCTTGGCAAAATTATAACTATTTGAATAGCTATAAGCATATAATAGAATGAGTATTTTTTGCTATTATTAAAAATGATATTTGGTTTTTTGCACAGAAATATAATAAACTACCTTTGATAGAATAGTATTGAAAAAATCTATCTATTTATAAAAAAATGCTACTTTCGGAATTAGTATTTTCTAAACTAGGGTGCAAGTATATTAACTTCACCACGAGAAGATAATTTGTGTGTTTATTTGTTTCTTTTTATTTGCAATTACTTAAATACTTTTTAAAAATAATACTCAATACTAAGTGTTCCTGTCATTCCATTTAGTGTTTGCTTAGGTTGACTAATGGGAAGTGAATTCCACGTCATATCCAAACTAATTAGAATATCATCTCTTCCAGTATAAGAGGTTCTAAGAAAAACACTGGTTGCTTTTTCATCAATAGAACTATCATTACTACTTAAAAATGTATTAACCGAAAACCCCACCGCAAAACCCAATGGAACAGACCAAACTTTGTTGAGATCAAGATCAACTGAGCCTGCAATATTATAAAAGATTTTTAATCCATTATTATCTAATGATTCACCAAATGAAAATTCTGATAGTCCGTTAACTCCAATAAGTTCATTTGGAGCCCAAGCCACACGAAGCCCACCACCGCCTTGAATATAATCTTTTGAGTAAATCAGTTGGTTTTCGGGTCTGAGTTCTCCATTATCAATTATATCTTGTACAAAATCATATAAGTTTAGAACTGTTCCACTCTTATTCCATAGATTTGCTGTAGCTGAAAGCATTACATTTTCGGATTCCAATAATTTAAACATCCAACCAAGCTCAAAACCATATGTAGCATTTAACCCCTGTGCAATTAGAGCTTGCGCCTCTGTTCCAAATCGACTAAATATTCCAACCTCTCCAAAGACTGCCAACCAATCGTTTACCGCATACTGATAATCAAATTCGATCGACAGAAAAGTTAAGTCCCCTCTTAATCCAACCAATGGCTCTCCATCAACAATTAGAATAGGAACCTGAAGATCCATTGCTACGCCACCACCCAATGAGTTTCTAAAATATGTTTTGATAAAGGGTGAATTCGTATATGGATTTACCACAAACCTATGACCATCCAATACTGGTAGTTTTATCTGGTCACTTTTTACATCTTGAGCATTACTTGTTTGTGCTATTGTTGAAGTTACAACAAACAACATTGCAAATAAAATTAGTAATAACTTTTTATAAATAAAATCTCTCATAGTCTTTAACCCATTTAATTAATTTTTGTTTTCTACTTTCTGATTATTTAGAAGTTATACAATGCCCCAAATAGCAATTGCATTCCTGAATTTTTAAAATCAGATGAAATATCATGTTCATTTATCTCAGAAAAATTACTCACATTAAATAGACCTTGCGAATATCTTCCCTCAAAAAAGAGATTAAATGATGAGACTTCAAAAGTAAAACCAACTCCAAAATTAACAGAGATATCCATTGATTCAATATTCTCCGATATATCTTTTTCACCATCCAAATTAATCAATGTAGCATTAGCGCTTTGTAAAAAACCAATATCAAAACCACTTGTTACATAAACCACTTTACTCGCTTTTACTTTCACCATTAACGGAATTGTAACGTACGAAAATTTTGCATCCACGCTATCACGTTCTTCTTTATAACTTGGTAAGTCATACGAAATTGTTGTCCCCTTTGGTAAAATCATCGGTTGTAAACTCAATGTAACATCTTCAGTAACTTTATAATCGAGAATTAATCCTCCACCAAAACCGGTACGACCAGAATATATTGTTCCAGATGGAGCACTTCCTGATATATTTGAGCTATTTAAATCTCCCACAACTCCCACTGCAAACTGACCGTATATTGGTTGTGCAACCAAACCAAGTAGAATTACAAATAGAACTAATTTTACTTTTTTCATATTTCCTCTATTAAAGTTTTTTTATAAAAAATATACATATTAAAGATATTAAATGAGTCAATTTAATTATCAATATTGAGGTTTTGGATAATCGTTACACCTTCGTCCATTTTATAGAACAATTTTAACTCAATGTTACTTATTTGTTACTCCAAAACTTCTATTTTCTAAAAATATTTGCTTTTAAATTACTTAACCAACAACGCCACATTCTCGATATGATAAGTATGTGGAAACATATCAACAGGTCGCATTTTTATTAATTTGTAACCAACTTCAGCAAGTAGCTTTATGTCGCGAGCCTGAGTTGTTGGATTGCAACTAACGTAAACTATTTTGGGTGGAGAAAGGGTTATTAAATCCTTCACGGTTTTGGGGTTCATGCCAGCTCTTGGTGGATCTAACAAAATTACATCTGGTTTTGGTAATGGTTTGTTCTCTATAATTGAAAGGAATGATCTATTTAAATCTGCTTGAATATGGGTTACATTTTCAATATTATTTAAGTTATTATTGTAATGTGCGTCCTTAATTGCACTATCAACCGTTTCAAATGAGAATACTTTTTTGCAGTTTTTTGAAACATAAATTGATATTGTGCCAGCACCAGAATATAAATCATAAACAACTTCGTCACCTTTTAAATCGGCATAATCTAATGCAACTTGATAGAGATTTGCAGCTTGGGTAGTATTTGTTTGGAAAAACGAGTTTGCACTAATTCTAAATTTGTAATCTCCAATGTGGTCGTATATATGTCCATCCCCGATATAATTAACCTCAAAATCTCCGTATGCGGTTTTTCCCTTTTTAAGATTAATATTATTTATAATTGTTGTAATGCTTGGAACCACATCCATTAATTTGGATGAATACTCTGCCATCAATTCGTCATTTTTGGAAGAAGTTACAAGATTTACCATCAAATTATCTGTGTGCGAGGCTTGTTTAATAACAAGATGGCGTAAATATCCCACATGTGTCTTTGTTGAAAAGATTGTTGTTTTTTTAGATTTAAAAAACTCGCGTGTAAAATTTAAAATTTTATTGCTCTCTTCCGATTGAAGAAAACACTCGTTTATATCAAGCACTTTGTTAAAAATTCTTGGAACATGTAAACCTACTGCAAAATCACTATTTGGGATTTTTTCACCGCTCCCTATTTCCTCTTTTGAGAGCCAACGTTTATCAGCAAAAGAAAACTCCATTTTATTACGATAGAAGAATGTGTTTTCTGCCTCAACAATTGGTTCCATTTCAAAATTTTCAAAACCTCCAAGTCGCTCAAAAATATCTCGGACTTGTTCTTCTTTATACTTTGCTTGAACTGAATATTTTAAGTCTTGCTGTTTACACCCACCACAAACTCCAAAGTAAGTACATTTTGCTTCTATTCTATCTTTGGAGGCGACCAAAACTTCTTCAACTGTTGCTTCAGCATACGAAAGCTTCTTTCTTCTAACCAATGCTTTAACTTTGTCTCCTGGATAAGATCCATTAACAAAAACGACAAACTTTTTACCTTCTGCCGCCAACTCATCATTATCTTCAATAGGAAGTTTGCATATTCCTTTTCCTTCAAATGCGTAACTCTCAATATCAAATTCTAAAACTTCACCTTTTTTCATACTTGTCCTTATAATCCAAACCTTCAAGGTTTACCAATTCTCTGCGTCTTGGTGCCTTCGCGGTTTTCTTTTTCTTGTTTTACTTTTTCTTCAATATTAATGAATAAAACCCAATGTGTTCATCAGCCCCTTCATTTAGGAATGCTTTCGCTTCATGACTAATCATTTTAATTAATTTTTTGTAATACGATTTTTCATTTTCAGCCATATCATTCACTGATTTTTTTAATTCGTAGAGATTTTTTGAATAATAATCCTTAAGCGTAAACGATAAATCTTTTTTCTCTATAATTTCAAAATTTCTCTCTAAATAATAATCTTCAATTTTAGTTATCTGTAACGGATCTAACTCTGTTGAATCAAATATATCCAAAATAAATTGGGGTGGGTTTTCACTTAAACTAACAACCTCACCAACACAAAAAACTCCTTCTGGTTTTAGTATCCGTTTCACTTCTTTAACTATTTTATTTCTACGCTGATTTGAAATGCCCCCTTGAGTATAGACAACATCAAATGAGTTCTCCTCAAAGTCAGTATATTCATAATCCATTAATCTTACGTTTATATTTTTATCTTCACCAAGCAAAAGTCTTGAATTCATTAAAGAACTATAGTCTTCAACAATTAGTTCAGCTTTCTCATTAGTTTCATTAGCAAATATTTTTACAACTCCTTCACTTGCAGAGCCAAGAGTTAGTGATAATTTTCCTTCTAGTTCTAATTGTCTACGCACAAAACGAATTTGATTATCAGACCCTGGTAAAAATATATTTAGTTTATTTTCCATTTTTAAATTCCTGCATTAAGCATATATAACTGTTGTTTTTTTGAACTGCAAATATAATCAATTAGTGCTTCTATATTTATAATGTTCTTTTATGGTTTTTATAATCTATTACCTTTTACTATTTTACAAAACAACATTGAAGTAATATGTGGCTTGTATAAAAAACAAAAGAGAACATAAATGAAAATATTGTTGGTTTATAACTATTTTGCAGGTAATGGTCGTGCAAAGAAACTTCTTCCACAAGTAGAGGGCTTGCTTAATAAATATAGTATTGAGTTTGATTTAGCATTAACCGATTATCCTGAGCATGGAATTGAAATAGTTTCTAATACTGATTTTTCTAATTACGATGGTATTATTGCTGCTGGTGGGGACGGAACTCTCTTTGAGGTTATTAATGGTTACTTTAAAAACACATCTGCGAATAGAATTCCAATTGGAGTATTGCCCGTTGGAACTGGAAACGCATTTGCGCATGATCTTGAATTAGATAACACTAAAATTGAAGAAGCAATTGAAATTATTAGCAAACAAAAATTACGCAAAGTTGATGTGGGTAAGTTCATAACACACGGACAAAATTATTATTTCTTAAATATTATTGGTGCTGGTTTTGTTGTTGATGCAAACAAGACAGCTCAGAAATTCAAATTCCTTGGAAATTTTTCTTATACTATTGGCGTGCTTTATAGAATACTCGTTTTAAAATTTACAACGCTTCAATTAGAAATTGATGGGAAAAAGATAGAAACCAAGTCCACATTTATTGAAATTTCTAATACCCGTTACACTGGGGCGGATTTTTTAATGGCTCCTACTGCAGAAATTGATGATGGATTATTAGATATCACTTTGGTTAAAAAAGTTAGTCGATTAAGATTATTAAAAGGTTTAGTGAAAATAAAGACTGGAGAACATATCCACATGGATGAAATAGATACATTTAAAGCAAAACATATTAAAATTGAATCCGAGAAACCACTAGTATTAACTCCCGATGGTGAGTTGCTAGGAATAACCCCTGTTGAAATAACATGTTTAAAACATGCAATTGAGGTTTTCTGGAAATGAAATATATTCTTTCTCTTTATTTGTGGATTGTTCTATTCGTCTACTCACTTTTCTTTTTAATTTTTGCAATTATTGTCTCGTATATTTTTCCTTCAGAAAGATATAATATTTGGTTACAAAAACTTTTAAGATTTATGTTTACAATTATGTTTATCAAGGTTGATGTTGAGGGTCTTGAAAATATCACTCCAAATAAAACATATCTTTATATGGCAAATCACGTTTCTCTTTTTGATGTACCCCTAATTGGTGGTTTTATTCCAGGTTGTGTTCGTGGCGTGGAAGCAGATCGTCAACATTCATGGCCGATCTATGGTTGGGCTATGAGACGCATGGGTAATATTCCCATAGATAGAAAAAACATTTTTAGTTCACTAAGCAGTATTAGTAAAACAGCTGGCGTTATTAAAGAAGGTAAATCGATGATAATATTGCCAGAAGGTCATCGTACAATGGATGGAGAACTGCGCCAATTTAAAGGGTTCCCATTTTTATTAGCTCAAAAAGTTGAAGTTGAGATTATTCCTATTGGGCTCTCTGGCTTGTACACGCTTAAGAATAAAAATTCTTGGTTAATAACTCCAAATAATTTAAAAATTAAATTTGGAAAACCAATTGGAGTTGAAATAATTAAAGAACTTCCAACTAAAGAATTACGCGACAAAACAAGAGAGGAAATTAAGAGTTTGATTGAGTAATTAAAGATAGAATCCGGCATCTACAGAATTCGTTCCATTAGATGATTAACAGCGGTATACCTTCACACTTATTATTAAAAACCAGTAAACTGGTTACATTTTCTTTCTTCCATTGTTAACCCACGACTTCCTCCAAAAATAGGGCGGACAAGTAAGTCGTGGGTTAACGAATACACAAAAAAAAAACTGTTTTAACGTTTATACTATTCGTATTCAAAATAATTTTTAATCCATAACGCTGAATCATTTAAAAGGATAATTATTTGCTATCCAGAATTCCTTTCAAATTATCCAATCCTTCCTGCAAATCTCCACCAAGTTCACCTTCCATATCAACAAAAAGAAGCATTAAGTTCATTGGATAAGACATCTCGCCATCAAAACCCCACTGCACCGAAGTTTTATTTGAATCAACCGAATTAAATATCATGTAAGCCGTTGAAGAAGACTCAAATGGTTCCCGAAATCTTAATTGGTAATCTATTCTGTTTTGGTCGTATACACTTGCAATTTCTTGCTCACCAACTCCAACATCAGGATGGTTACTTTTCCAAGATGATACAAAACCAACCGTTCCGTCTTCACCTGAAAACTCTCTTATCATGTCTGGGTCTATTTTTGCCCAAACGCTAAAGTTTTCTTGGTTCTTTAAATACTTTGTGTATTCAAAAACTTCGGCCTTAGGTTTCTCAATTTCAACATCCCTAACCACGCTAAATTCACTTGGTAAAAATGCAGCGATTATTAATAAAATTATAAATATTGATACAATAACAAATAAAATGTTTTTAAGTGTTTATATTTTAAATCTCTGTTTTTTTATAAATTAATTATTGTCTATAATAGTAAAAAATATTTTTATTATTAAACAATTTTTTTCATAATTGTTACAAATTAAAGTACAAAACAATGGTTTTGCACTTTAATAATTTTTCAACTATTTCATTAACATCATTTTCATATTCTGATTATAATTAGGAGTTTCAATTCTATAAATATATAACCCGCTTGCCAATTGCGAACCATCAAAATTAACAATATGATTTCCTTTATCTCTAAATTCATTTACTAATTCAACAACTTTTTCTCCTCTAATATTGAATACTGTTATTTTAACTTGTGTCTCTTCTGCTAAATAGAAACTAATATTGGTCGTTGGATTAAACGGATTTGGATAATTTTGTTTCAAAACTGTTTTTTCCAAATTAAATCCATCATATTCAACTGTGGTAACTTCATCCTGTCCACTAGAGGCAGGATAAGCTGACGAAGAAAAATAATCGTAGTTTACGTCATCAATAAAAAGAGTCCAATCGGGTGATGCGTTTGGAGCTGTAAAGAAAAGTCCATCAATAGTTACAGAAGAAGCCTCGACATATCCATTTCCAGTAACTAACGTCCATTGTGAATCATCTGATAAATCCCACATATATAAATTCCAGTTTCCATCATTAATAACGCTAATTGGTGCTCCTTTTTCAATACCATCAGAATCGTCTATCCAGATAGAAACTGTTGCAGAACTAGAAGCACTGCTAGTTTTCAACCAATATCCAACAGACCTAGCATTAATTGGTACATTATTTGCAGGATTGCCACTGCCTGATAATAATCTAACAGCCCAGTTACTTGATGATGAGGAATTGTCTATTAACACAACTTCTAACGAACCACTACCAGAATATGATGTAGAAGTAGTTTGTGACGCTGATGACGATGATAAAATACCAACTGTAGAGCCGCTATAAGTTGGGTACTTATCAAAATGATCCACAGATGTTTCAAAATTATCAACAACAAAAAGACTATTTTCGTCAACAAACGCGTCATCGGTTTTAACGTCATCTATATAAATTGTCCAATCGAGAGAAGCGTTAGGAGCTGCAAAATAAAGAGCGTCTATTGTTACCGAAGAAGCATCTATAGTGCCATTACCAGTAACTGCCTCCCACTCAGAATTATCTGCTAAGTTCCATAAATATAAATGCCAGTCTCCATCATTTATAACATCGAGAGATTTACCAACTTCAATACCATCAGAGTCATCAATCCAGATTGATACTTTTCCATATCTTGTTGCACTACTAGTTTTGAGCCAATATCCAACATAAAATGTACTACCAATTTCTATATTATTTGCTGGGCTACCGGTTCCCGAAAGCAAACGAACTCCCCAATCACTTGATGACGAGGTGTTGTCGGTTAGTACTAGTTTCAAAGAAGCATTGCTATTATATGCTTCGGCGGTTGTTCTCTCAGATGTAGAATTTGACGATATGCCAGTTGTAGAGCCACTATAAGTTGGCACTTTATCAAAATGCCCAACAGAAACTTCAAAATCATCTATTGTAACAGGGGCTGCTGGATTTAATTTATCGTAAACACCCTGTCTTATTTGGCTATATTTTGAAATAATATTTACACCCGGACAACTAGTGCCACCTCCACTATCTTTATGTCCTGTAATATTATCATTTACTATACCTATTGCTGCGTGGTAACTACTGGCTACAGGATCAATCCCAAATTTATCACATAAAAATGCACTCATATCTATTAGCATCTCAATTCCAACAGTTGATGGTTCATTGTCTTCATAATTACCAATAAAACTTAACCCTAAACAATTTGAATTATATCCAGAATTGTGTGCTCCTTTAATATTTTCTTCGGTTGTACTTTTCCATGCTCGCCCTTTATAAAGAACGCCATTCGGATCAACAAGCCAATTGTAGCCTATATCCGCCCAGCTTAATGTATTGACGTGGTATGACCAATATGAACGAACAACCGCTGCAAAATCTGTGCTGGTTGTATTAGCAGCACTATGATGAATTACTAAATGTGTTACAGCTGTTGTTTCTCTAGTAGAAACATTTTCTGCTTGAGGACAATTCCATCCAACCCTATTAACATAACTTGGGCGTGGATAGGCTTCTACTGTTGTTTGAGGTAATCCTTTGCCTTTGCCATCATTAAATGAAACTTTACTAAGTTCTCCTACTGTAGCACCTGGGCTAATAAAGGAGAGTTTTGCTTCGCTAATGCTTGGCATTTTTCCATTTTCTTTTATTGTGTTCAATATTTTATATTGTAAATATTTTATCTCTTTAT
>CBDUTO010000100.1:0-17169 GCA_965370315.1 uncultured Melioribacteraceae bacterium | reverse complement strand
ACTTGAAAAAAACAATTGTTGAACTTTATGTCTTAAATAGCGAATAAAAATAGTCATATTTGAAATAAACTGCTTCATATATTGGCATGGAATTAGTATCTTAGCAAAAATTATTCCAAGAAAATATGCTAAATAACTTAATAAATATTGAAGACGTATTAGTTAACAAAGAGATACTTGAAACAAAGTTCACTTGTGACTTAGATAAATGTAAAGGTGCTTGCTGTACAATGGAAAGTGACTTTGGTGCACCACTTTTTGAAGAGGAAATTGAAAAGATTAATGATGTTTTGCCTCTTGTAAAAAAGTATTTATCCGACCGCCAAATTAAGGAGATAGAGACAAATGGTTTCTATTTTGAATCGGATGGTGAATTAATGGTAAGTGCCATTGATAATCAAGATTGCATTTTTGCATTTTATCATGGCGATATTGCCAAATGTGCAATTGAAAAAGTCTATTACGATGAGGATACAGATTTTATAAAACCAATTTCTTGTCATCTTTTTCCAATTAGAATAAATCAATTTGGTGGTGATATTCTGAAATATGAAGTTTATGACGAATGCTCGTCAGCAGTTTCTCTTGGAAAAACAACTGGTATTCCTGTATCAGAATTTTGTGGTGGTGGTTTAAAGCGAAAATATGGAAATGATTGGCATAAAAAATTAGTTAGCAAAAAGGGATAAATAGATGTTAGGACTTCAACAAAGATTATCGTTATCACAGAAACTCTCTCCACAACAAATTCAATATCAGAAGTTATTGCAATTGAATATAATGTCGTTGGAGCAACGTATAAAAGAGGAGATGGAGATAAATCCACTTCTCGAAGATGAACTGATTGAATCAGGAGAATTAGAGCAGGAACAGATAGATAGTGATCCACTTGATACGACTGATGAGCATGATTCTGCTTCGGATGATAATAGCGAGTACGATGCTGAAGACTATATGAACGAAGGTGATCTTGATTCAGACAGATTAAATTTCAGTCATGATGATGATGATAGAACTAGACCAATTGCACCTCACAAGAATTCACTTTCAGATAGTTTATTAGACCAACTTCATTTAATGGATGAACCTCGAGAATTAAGAATTCTCGGTGAAATGATAATCCAAAGTTTAGACAAAGATGGTTATTTGGTTGTAAGCATCGAATCTTTAGTTGAAGATCTAGAAATGTTCGATCATATAAATATTTCACTTGAAGATGCTGAAAAGTTGCTCAAAAGAATTCAGGTATTTGACCCAATTGGTATTGCAAGTAGAACTTTACAAGAATGCCTAATTGTTCAATTAAAAAATCTATCTTATGATCCATACTACACTTATTTAGCAGAAGAGATTCTATCAAAACATTATAATGATTTCGTAAATAAGCGTTTTAAAAGTCTCGAGTCAAAACTTAATTTAACCGACGATACTCTAAAACAAATTCTAGATTTAATTCATAAATTAAATCCTAAACCAGGTGAAGGCAATATAGCTTCTGAACAAGCAAATCAGATAACACCTGACTTTTCAATTGAGAAAATTGATGACAATTTTGTTGTTTCTCTTAATGATAAGAGTGCTCCCTCACTTACTCTTAGCAAAACATACTTATCTATGCTCGAAGCAAACAAAAGGAAGAGAAAAATATCTCCAAGGCAGAAAGAGACGCACAAGTTTTTACGTGAAAAATTTGAATCTGCAAAGTGGTTTATTGCTTCAATACAACAACGTCGCCATACTCTTATGCAAATAATGACAACAATTTTAGAAAAGCAATTTGAGTTTTTTGAAATGGGACCAAAGTCATTAAAACCAATGATTTATAAAGACATTGCAGAAGAAATTCAGATGGATATCTCTACAATCAGTAGAGTTGTAAATGGTAAGTATGTTCAGTCTCCAGTTGGGATTCATGAATTAAAATACTTTTTTAGTGAGGGTCTGGAAACAAGTTCTGGTGAAGAGATTTCCAACAAACATATTAAAGAATTATTGAAGGAATTAATAGAAGGTGAATCTAAAAAATCCCCTCTTAGCGATGATAAATTAAAAAATCTGTTGAATGAAAAAGGAATTAAAATTGCTCGAAGAACTGTTGCAAAATATAGAGAGGCTATGATGATTCCCGTAGCACGATTAAGGAAGGAAATTTGATTTGTTATTTGATGCTTTAATAATCACTCTGTTTTTTTCTGCTTTTGCTATTTCTCATTCAATTCTTGCTTCTCATAAGTTTAAGCAAAAATTAGCTCTAAAATTGGGTAACAGAATTGCATACTATAGGATGTTCTATAATATTTCATCAATTTTTATTTTTCTATTTATCTATGTTATTTCTCCTAAACCTGAGTACACTATTTACGATTTAAGTTTTCCTTTTGATATACTAATAGTTCTCCTCCAAATTCTTTCTGGAATTGCATTACTTTGTGTTGCTAAATTAATTAATATGAAAGAGTTTTTAGGTTTTTCACAAATTAAAAGATATAGGAAAAATGAATATAACACAGTAGATTTTGATGAAAAGATGGAGTTACGGATTGATGGACCATTCAAATACTCACGTCATCCAATTTATCTTTTTTCATCACTTTTTCTAATACTACGTCCAACAATGGATTTTTTCTATCTAATATTTCTAATAAATATGCTACTCTATTTTTATATTGGCTCCTATTATGAAGAGAAAAAATTGTTAATGATTTTTGGTGATGAATATAAAAACTATCAAGCGAATGTTCCAAGAATTTTTCCAATTACAAAGTTGTGGAATAAAAAATGAAACTTGTCTGCAAAATATTTGTAAATAAGTTGGCGTTATGAAACACAAAATAAATACACAAAAAATATAATAAAACGTCATTGCGAATCCCGTTTTTGGATGAAGCAATCTACAACAGATTACTTCGTCGTAAATAACAAACTCTTCGTAATGACATGGAAGCTAAAAACATATGAAATTTTTATTTAATTTATTTATATCTATTCTCATTCTCTCTTCTTCTCTTTATGCTCAATACGAAGATGATAAAATCATAGCTGAGGTTGGTTCAATTAAAATAACGGCTGGCGAATTTAAGAAACGTTATGAAATGGTTCCACACATTGGAAGGCATATTAAGGGCCGAGAAGAAAGACTAAAAGCCGAGACTCTATACTCAATAATTGCAGAAAAACTTTGGGCAATTGAATCAGAAGAACTTGGTTTTGATTCAACAGACATTATGAAATACACATTTCAAAATGTAACCGATATGAATCTGCGTGACGCCTTATATCGAAAAGAGATTTTAGATAAAGTGATAATTACAACCGAAACAATAAATGAAGCTAAGAGAAGGTCCCTCTACTATTTAAATGTGAAGTTCATTCACTCTTTGGATGAAGCAGAAATAACTGGTTTATCAAATCAAATAAATAATGGTTCCTCTTTCGATTCACTTCTTGTTACACGTCCAGAATATGAGCTTCAAAAGAATAATTTTTATCAAGTTCATTTTGGACAAATGACAGAATCTGCAGAAGATGTACTTTATAATCTTAAGTTATATGAAATCTCAAATCCAATAAAATCGACTGAAGGTTGGTACATATTCAAACTTCATTCTATCGAAAATGAAATAATAGAAAATGCAAAACAAGCTAGGAATATGGAGAAAAACGTTAGGCGAATTACTGATGCAAGAGCTGACGAAAACATATATCAAGAATTTTATAAATCTTTTTTCCCTGGTCACAAAGTTACAACAGATGGTGAACTATTCTGGAGCTTTTCTGAAAAAGTAATTACGGTTCTTACATTAAGGAAGGAATTGGATGAAAAGAAAGATGGCGAAAGTATCCATTTAGCACCTGAAGATTTCATGCAAATAAAGCGAGAGCTTGGAAGTGATTCACTTGCAATGCCGTTTCTACATCTTGAGAAAAGCCCAATATCGATGCAGCAATTTCTCTACTCATTTGCATTTGAGGGTTTCTATTCTAGTTCGACAAACCCAAGTCAAATTCGTGGACAACTTAATAGTCGTGTTAAAATATTTATAGAGCAGGAACTGCTGGCAAGGGAAGCCGAAAAACAAGGATTGGAAAATCTACCAGAAGTGAAAGCAGATATCGAAATGTGGCGTGATAACTATTTATCTACTCTTTATAAGCAAAAACTTTTTGATTCGTCTTATGTTTCTGATTCTGAAGTTGAGAATTATTTTGCAAAATCTAAATCACTTGATGAAAGCAAATTGCTTATTAACATAATAGAGATTTTTTCCGATAATCTTGAAGTGATTGAAAATATTTTCACCGAATTAGGAGAAGGTACAGAATTCAGAAAAGTAGCCTCCAAATATTCACAAAATGGAAATCACAATTTAGAAAGTGGACTTGTATCAGCCGACTCAAGAGGTGAAATTGGTAGAATTGCAAAGGATTTAATTATTGGTGAAGTCTATGGACCTATCCAAACGGAAAGAGGTTTTGCAATTTTTAAGCTAATTGATAAAAAACATGAAAAAATAAAACTACCAAAAGAATTTGATGAAATTAAGCATGAATTAAAGAGAGAAATTAAGGGTAAAAAACTCAGTAATAAAATGATTGATAATACTGTGAAACTTGCAAACAAATATGGTGTAAAAGTAAATGAAAACTTATTATACAATTTACCAGTTACAAATTATAACATGATGGTATATAGATATATGGGTTTTGGTGGAAGATTACTAGCAGTTCCATTAACACCAACATTTATTGAATGGGTTGAAAAGTGGCAGAAGAGCCAACAGAATTTACCATAAATATTAAAATGAGATTTGCTTATTTTTGTAAGCTAAATTTGGAGATATAAATGAAACGAAAAATTAGATCAACAACAATACTTGGACTTATTCACAATGGGCAAGCTGTAATTGGTGGTGATGGACAAGTAACACTTGGAAATACAGTTGTTAAACATAACTCAATGAAAATTAGAAAACTCTACAATGGAAAAGTGTTATGTGGTTTTGCTGGCTCCGCTGCTGATGCTTTTACTTTACTTGGTAGATTTGAAGAGAAGTTGGAACAATATCGTGGCAACGTAAATCGCTCGGTTGTTGAACTTGCTAAAGATTGGCGTACTGATAAATATCTTCGCAAACTTGAAGCAATGTTAGCTGTAGTTTCTGCAGAGAATTCCTTTATTGTTTCTGGAACAGGAGATGTAATTGAACCTGACGATAGTATTGTTGCTATTGGTTCTGGTGGAATGTACGCTCTTGCAGCTGCTAAAATGCTAATTAAACATAGTGATCTTTCAGCAAAAGAGATTGCAATGGAAGCATTAAAAACAGCGGGTGATATTTGCATTTACACTAACGATAATATAAACGTAGAAGAAATAGAAAAATAAAACTTAGGGTTTAAAAATGAAACATTTAAATGGAAGTTTAACACCTTCCCAAACAGTTGCTGAACTTGATAAATATATAATTGGACAAGATGAAGCAAAACGTGCTGTTGCAATTGCCATGCGAAATAGATGGAGACGTCAGCAAGTTGAAGATGATCTTCGCGATGAAATTATGCCAAATAATATTATTCTTATTGGACCAACTGGAGTTGGTAAAACAGAAATTGCACGAAGACTTGCAAAACTTTCTAACGCACCTTTTATAAAAGTGGAAGCTTCTAAATTTACAGAGGTTGGTTACGTTGGGCGTGATGTTGAATCGATGATTAGAGATTTAACTGACATTGCTGTAAATATGGTGAGTACAGAAAAGAAAGAGGAAGTTCAAGAAAAGGCTGATGAATTAGCAGAAGAAAGAATTCTTGATCTATTAATTCCACCTGTAAAAAAGCCAGCAACTACTCCAACAACCGATGCTGAAGGAGAACCAACTGAAGTTAATAACGAAGCTTTGCAAAATGAAAAGACTCGAGAGTGGATGAGAGCAAAACTCAAGAAAGGTGAAATGGATGATAAGATGATTGAGTTTGATGCTAATGCTCCCCAAATAGGTGTTCAAGTAATGGGGCCAATGGGAATGGATGACATGGGAATGAACATCCAAGAAATTGTTAGTAGTATGATGCCAAAGAAAAAGAAGAAGCTTAAAACATCTATAGAAAAAGCACGAAAACTCTTGTCACAAGAAGAGGCTCAAAAACTTATTGATATGGATGCAGTTCAAGGTGAAGCTATTCGGCGTGTTCAAGAGACTGGAATGGTATTTATCGATGAGATAGATAAAGTTGCTGGTGGTTCTAGTTCACATGGTGGACCTGATGTATCGCGCGAAGGAGTGCAGCGGGACTTGCTTCCAATAGTTGAAGGCTCTGCTGTAAACACAAAATATGGAACTGTTAAAACAGATCATATATTGTTCATTGCTTCTGGTGCCTTCCATGTTGCAAAACCATCCGATTTAATTCCAGAACTGCAAGGAAGGTTTCCAATTAGAGTTGAGTTAAAAAGTTTAACCGAAGAAGATTTTGTTAAAATATTAACAATTCCTGAAAATGCATTGCTAAAACAATACGCCGCATTATTAAAAACAGAAGGTGTAGAAGTAAATTTCAATGATGAGGCTATCTCAGAGGTAGCAAGAACTGCCGCTTATGTTAATGAAGAAGTTGAAAACATTGGTGCTAGGCGTTTGCATACAATTTTAACAACTCTGCTTGAGGATATATTGTTTGATCTTCCCGATAAAATGGATGTCAAAAAAATTCAAATTGATAGTAAACTTGTAAACACAAAATTGGATGCAATCGTAAAAGATCGAGATTTAAGTAAGTATATTTTATAAACGTTATTTAGAAAAATTTTGTCATTTCGAACGGATGTGAGAAATCTTTTATAGAAATAAAGATTTCTCACATAAAAATGTTTTCATTCGTTTTACTATCAAATTTTTTTCGTCTATTCTGTAACTTTTCTATCAATTGTAAGTCTAAAGCGGCATACAATAATTGTTGGAGATTGCATTGAAATATTTTAGCATTTTTATTTTTATTCTTACCACCTCTCTTTTTAGCCAAACCTTAAATCAAAATCTTGTTAGTGATAGTTATGATGAATATCTTATTTGCTCAGATTGGAGTTTAGGAATTCCTTCCTCTACATGGGGGCTTAGTTTTGGTAATTCAAAAAATTTTTCTGGTTTACGATTTAACTACAGAGACTGCGATGTTGAAACTATTAACGGTTTTAATTTTACTATGTGGGATGCACTCTCTGTGACAAACTCTGAGGTTAATGGAATTTCATTTGGAATTATGCCACATGCATCCAGATTGCGAGGAATAAATCTTGGGCTTGGTGCTGTTTTCGCTGAAGAAGAAATGGTTGGATTAAACTTTGGACTCTTCGCATCTGTTTCAGGTGGTAATATCGATGGTTTAAATATTGGTGGATTAGCTCTTGTTTCAGACCGAGATATAAAAGGTATAAATTTTGGAGGCCTTGCATTAGTTTCAGGTAATGAAATTACTGGATTAAATTTTGGTGGGCTAGCTCTAGTCTCCGATGGTAATATCACTGGAATAAGCCTAAGTGGATTAGCTTTAGTTTCTGGTAATGACATAACTGGACTCAATTTTAGCGGACTTGCATTAGTCTCTGAAGGTAGTATCTCCGGGATAAACATTGCTGGAATAGCTTCAGTTTCTACTGGTAATATTACTGGCTTAAACTTTGGTGGATTTGCATTAGTCTCCGAGGGTAATTTGACTGGTTTAAATCTGAGCGTTTTTTCTCTAATTTCAGGTGAAGACGTAAATGGAATAAATTTTGGCGGATTTGCTTCAGTAGCAGAAGGAAGTATGACTGGATTAAACTCAAGTATTTTTGCTGTAGTTTCTGGTGGAGAATTAACAGGATTAAACTTTGGCGGTCTTGCTACCGTTTCCGAAAATAGTATTACGGGAGCAAATATTGGTGGCTTAGCTCTAGTCTCCGGTGAATCAATTAGTGGAATTAATTTGGGTGGATTAGCTGTGGTTGCTGGAGAGTCAATTAGCGGAATTAATTTTGGTGGACTTGGCGTTGTAGTTGGAGGAGAAAGTCTTTATGGATTAAGTGTAACTATAGGCAAAATTAAAGCATCCGAATCAGTAACTGGGATTTCAATATCTGGATACAAAACAGAGGCATTTGATTTTACAGGAGCAAATTTAACTTTAGCATGGACTGAATATTACAATATGACTGGTTTTTCATTAGCCGGTTATAACCGAATTCATGGAACTCAAACTGGTTTAACAATTGGTATAGTCAACTATGCTGAGAATCTAAATGGAGTTCAACTTGGGTTAATTAACATAGCAGATAATAATTCTGGATGGTCAAGAGTACTTCCATTTATTAATGCAAATCTTTAATAAAATTTTTGATGAAATAATAATTTTTTAGTTGCAAATAATTTAGATTGTCCCTATCTTTTGAATCTAGATTTTTTGCTGGTGTAGCTCAGTTGGTAGAGCAGCTGATTTGTAATCAGCCGGTCGGCGGTTCGAGTCCGTTCACCAGCTCAAGAAAAACCTTAAAACAGTCCGTTTTGAGGTTTTTTTCTTTTAAAGCCTTTTCATAATCCCGATGATTATTCATCAAAATGTATGGACTTGTGTATGGACTTCCAGACATCATTTCAATCTAAGTAGAACAAAACTGCATGGTTAATAAATTAGTACTATTACAACATAATAATTATTAGCTATCTGAGCAATAGAGAATTCAATTTTTGGTAGATAGTTCTTCAGTTTGTGAAATATCAAAAACTGCTTTAAAAAAGAAAAATACTTCATCATGATTCTCTGATTGTTGATCTTGTTTCTTTGATGGAATCGCAATATAAAATCCAGACTCCCCTTTTTTAACTTTTCGATTGTGCTTTTGCCATTGATTGAAACCACCAACAACAGAGAAAGAAATTTCTGGATTATACATTGCTGCTTGTCTATCAAGTAAAAGACAATTGTTTCCTGATAAGAAATGACCTTCTGGATTTTTAATATTCAATTGCATTATCAATTGTTCTTTTTGCTCTGGTGTTAGATCTTTAACACTTTGAAAGATAGCTTGGATTTTTTGTTTTTTTGCATCGTTCATTTTAATACCTCTTTTTTGTTTTGTGCTTTTACTCTTTCATTATGATTTTTGATATAATTGTCTATTTCATTACTGCCCTCTTTTGAGGCTATCTCGTAGCACTCTGGACAAGTTATCTTTCCGGTTCCTTCAATCATACACCAATCGGGTTTTGAACTTGCACCAATCATAAAAGAGATTTCTTCTTTTTCTTTTCCGCAATATTCACATATTAATTTGTCGTTCATTACATAAACCTCCTAAGGCGCTCAGCCTCGGTTTATTTGAAAAGTGAAAGTTGTTTTTGAGTTACGTTATTTATTTGTTTTTGTGGAACACCAAGAAAATGTGCAAACTTAAAAGCTGTAGATTGTGAAGAAAACCGCCAAGATAAAATTTGACCATTTGAAAATGATTTGTTGACCAGATAGGAAGCTGAGACAATACCGACTTGATGAATGCGGATTGAATAAGCTGAACGAACACAATTTAAGATTACCATTTTTTGACCTTGCTTTGTTTTGGCTTTTGCTCTTTAACTGGCTTGTGCTGTGCCGAGCATAAAAAAAAGAAAAAACCTAAAAACCAGCTTTTGCTTTGAAGCTGGCAAAAATTAAAAAAAGAACAAAAGCGTAAAGAAAAAAGTTGACGAATTACGCAAGGGCGGCGTGCTTTTGTTCCATACGCCGTTCATATACCCTTGAGGAATTTGGCTATCTTTTTTTAGCTTTGTTTTGGTCTTATTTGAATTTGCTTTTGCCCGCTCTCAAAGTATGGTTTTGGTTTTCTTTTTTTGTTTTACTACCAATGGTCTTTTCGTTTTAGCATGCTGGACTGGATTGTTGCTTGCTGATGTGGATTTTAATGGAAATGAAAACACTTAATTTTGTTTCTCAAAAATTGTGTGTTTTGCCTCTTTGTTTGTTATAGAGGTGAATTTGTGAAGTGTGCTTTTTGCTGAACAATTTAACCGACGATTGCACGGTGGAACAGTGCAAGGCAACAATGTAAATATTCTTAAAAAAGAAATTATAATATTTATATTTGTAATAGCTATGCAAAACAAATAGAGATTAAGGTATGAGAATAGAAAGAAGAAGTGTATATCAATATGACCTAGATGGGAATTTCATCAGAAAGTTTAATTCTGTTAAGGATGCTGCTGAAAACGTTGAAACAAAAGTACAATGTATTTATGAAGCAATTGATGGAAAAAAGACTAAACTATCAAAAGGATTCATTTGGAGATCATTTAAGGAAAAGAAAATTGAAGTAGATTTAACACAAAAAAGGAATAGAAAAAAAGTATATCAATATGATTTAAAAGGGAATTATTTAAGAAGCTTTATCACTATGAGTGAAGCTTCAAAAACTCTTGAAACTTCATATCAAAATATTATAGGTGCACTTGAAGGAAAGAAAGCAAAAACTGCAAAAGGATTTCAATGGAGAACTTATAAAAAGATAAAAATTAAAGAACTGATTAAAAATCATCAACCTAATACAAAACCAGTAATAATAACAAAAAATGGCAAAGAGAAAAGATATATATCAATTAAAGAAGCATCAAGAGAAGAAAGATTAAACAGATCAAATTTAGTAAGAATATTAAAAGGAAAAGTTAAAAATCCAGAAACAAAAATCAGATATGCCGATGAAAAAAATGAGCAAAAGAAAAAGTAAAAGTAAGGACTTCTTCTGGATGAAGACTATAATACTTTGGAAATAGTTGTTTAAAAATTGGACAAAAAACTGTGATTATTAAGAAGTTTATTTATATAAAACAAATAAAACATTGATTGTAGATTGTATTAGCACTTAATAAAATATTATGATGGACATAGAAAAATGTTTGTCCATTCGTCCAAATTAGTGATTTGTTAATTAGAGGGTTAATAATATTAAAGTCAGAATGATTTAAGATAGCATAATATAAAACAGCACTTATGAAATGAGGGAAGCAAAAATGTTCCTTTTCTTTTGCTGAGTGAATTGAATGTGTGCACTTCGACACAGCTCAGTGACCACGTACAAATGTGTTCTATGTTTTGTGAAAGTATTTGTGTTTCCTCAACAATTGCTTGAATGCTTTTGCGTTAGTGATAGAAGTGGAACGGATAGCACGTTAAAACGCCCAATCTATGTAGAGTTGACATAAAAACGCTGCGATTTTTGAAAAAAGATATTCCTATTTATAAAAACTACTACTGGGATTTATTAAGCTTTGTAAAAGTTGATTCGTTAGGAATAGGAACAACTGCATCAACAGGGCAAACTGCAACGCATTGAGGTTCATCGTGCCAACCTACGCACTCGATACAAGTTTCTGGGTTAATCCAAAATAGTTCACCATTATTTGGCGGATCATTTTCATCAACACCAGCTTGAAAAATTGAAGTAACAGGGCACTCGGGCTCACAAGCACCACAGTTTATGCAATCAACGAGCAACATTAGCAAACTGAATAAAGAAAATTGCTTCGTTTATTATTTGAGGTGAAAGTTGCCAAGTTGTATCATCATCAGTAGACTCTAGGGCATTAACACCAATAATTAAATCATTACCACTACGATTGAAATATAAATTAGTTGAAGCTTTTGCAAGAGACATTCCACCAACAGAAAAACCATTCTTAAGAAGTGACCCAAGACCTTTAATTAAATATCTTGATTTTGTTATATCATCCCCTATGGATTCACATTCAGAAACTACGCCAATATGAGCACCAAAGTTTGAGAAAGCATTTGAAAGAGTTGGAGCATCCATAAAAGTAGAATGAGTTAATTTAAAACCTACCATGTAGCTTAACCCATAATGTTTATACTTAGAATAAGTTCTTGATGGTTTGTAGTAAAGTGTAACGAGAGCAGTAAAACCATCTTTGTATAAACCACCGTTTGAATTAGGGTCAACTAATTCGTAACAACGAATATTCAACTGTGAACCACTAAGGGAACAATCAATCAAACGATTACGAGAATAAGAACGGATTCCAGCACCCATAATATTTGAAACACTTGGGATTGCAATAATATATCTACCCTCATCTGTGCGAATAGTTGTAGCTAAGATTGTAGTTTTCATATCATTAACTTTAATATAAACTGCTGGTCTCAGAGTGCCAACTTGACGAATCTTAAAAGATAATTTTTCATAACCATGTTGCATACTTGGTTGGATTGTTGGATAATCAGACATATTATGTTCCTCGTTTTAGATGACATTTTTGCTTTTCCCGAAAGTGTTCGGGACAAGCTTTGACAGTAAACCAAGACCTATCTTTTCTTTTGACAGAAGCGGAAACAAGCAGAAAGGAAAAAGTTAAAAGGAAAAAGGGAAAGGAGAAAAGAGAATCGTTAGTCGTAAGTCGTGAATCGAAAGTTAGAAAAGCAAAGAGTAGAGCAAAGCCGATGTGAAAAATTGCATATGAGTAAGTATCGTATTTATGCCACATGCCTTTATAGTAATTTGCTTTCACATAGTTTTTAGTTGGTGGATGCACGTTAGTTTCAAGCGTAATAAAAGCATCGTGGAATTCCTCTAAGAAATAGAGGAATATCCAAAATGCGATATATGAAATTAAGATTAACATACTGCTATAAAAAAGATTTATCAAAAATCCTTTCTAAGTAAAAGCCGATTGTAAACGCATCTAAAGTTGCAAGATGTTTTGAAGCCGTAGCTATATCTATCACCTCTATTCTGACTGTAGTTGTGGACATAAACGCACTTCTAAAAGCTAGCATTTTTTCATCATCTTGACCAACGAACATTGTAGGATCACTTCCGCCAGTAGCATATAGTTTGAAGCGTGAACTTATATATGAATTAGTTTTTATTACTTCGGGAAACACGATTGTAAGATAACCACTTGCAAATGTCACAGTTGGATTAGCAATACGCATATCATTATTTTGCACAGTAATTGCAGGAACATCCTCTTCAATAGTTATACTAAGTGAATATTTTGATGTATAGCCATACACATTAGAATCGAAGTTCTCTAAGATGATTGTGGCGTATATATTAGTAAGATTTTGAATTTCTACCCTACCATCAAAATTAATTTCGACAGGAATTCCCCCATCCTTGAATATACCATCTGTAGATGTACTTGTTATTCTTGGCATACCCTTAAACTCCCAATTAACACCATCCTTTAATTGGATTGAATTATCACCTACATTGTGATTGCCTTTTACAATAACTAGATCACCGCTTTCAGTATTTGAATAAACATCTAGTAAATCGTAAAGACCTTTTTTGAAAGTAGCACCCGAATAAATTTGAATTGGTGCGTTAATAAATTCTTTGAAAAGAGTTTGTAGCTTTCTCATAATATAAGTTCCTTATCTTAAAAGAATACGAACGAGTTCACCAGAAGCAGAAGCAGAATCGAGAGCAGTTCCAACTACATAGGGTAGAACAGAAGAATCAGGCTCTATTGGTGAAACTTGACCATCATCCGATGTAATAACAATATTACCAGCAGTAATAGAAGTACCAGAATAAACAAGTGCAATCCCTTGTACCATTATAGGAGCTTGTTCACCCTCTAATGTATCAGCGTTACAAATGCCAAAAAAAGCATCCCCCTCTGAGGAACAAAGAGAGCCATCAACTTTAACACAAAGGTTTTTAGTTAAATCTGATTGAGCTTCAACAGAAGTAATCAAGATAGGTTGTTCAGTTTTCATAATTTATAATTCCTTGTAATTTAGATTGTCAGACTACCAGATTTCAGACTGTCAGACAAAAGACTTAAGATTGTTTTTCCTTTTTCACAACAACTTTCTTTTTAGTAGTTGGCTTCTTTGTTTCAGAACTCTTTTCTGAATTTTCTTTTGGACCATCTTTTGAAGTTTTCTTTTCTTCCGCCTTAGAAGAATTGGCGGACAAGTCTTTAACTTCTGTAAGATTCCAAAGTAATTTTTTGTCCTTATCGGAATAGGGAAATTCTTCACCTACTCCGTAAGTTTTATTGTTTTTTCTAATTGGTGTATCTTTAACTATTTTAGACATCAGATTTCAGTCTCCAGATTTCAGATAAAAGAATTATTAGCTTAACTCAAGCAATCAGTTATTAAATATCCCGCATCGCACCAACTATTTTAGGTACAAATAAATCAGTATTTCTAACAACTTTTATTTTTCCTTTTTCATCGTAAGTATCAACGATTGGGAAGTTTTTCATTTGTAAAGTGTAGCCATAACTTGGTTCATAGAAGGAACGGTTTCCGTTTTTCGCTTCTGGAACATAAGCCATAACGATTGACTCTCCCCAAACATCAACAAGGTTTCCGTCTGCATCTTCATAAACTCCACCAGCAACATAAAGTTGATCGAACTGTAAAAGATTTTTCAATAGCTCGGCTGTGATAACTGCGTGCTGAGTATATTTCACTTTATCAGTAATTGATGCATGATTCTTAAGAGCTGTGAAAACAGAATTAGGAATTACAATAACATTTGGATTTTTCGCAATCTGAGAACGAACCGCAGAACGTCCAGCGTCAATAACAGCTATTGGGTCTGATGTTGATTCATCAAAGTGGTCGCCACTTGAAAGCGCAATTTTATTTGTTACTGCATAATTTGAAGTGTTGATTGCTAAATCGGCTGCTAGCTTTTCTTTGTGAAGTGCAATAGCTTCTGTAACAACATTTGTAGCGTGCATTTTAGAGGGAGAACAGATTCGTTAATTTCTCTGTAATCCATTGGATATTCTAAATCATGTTCAGTAAGAACAAAATCAATAGAATCATCAACACTTGGATTTATCCGATTAGAATCTGCTCTAATAGCTCTCTCGGTATTGTAAATTTTGAATGCTTCTTTTGTAAATTGAGGGATTTTACCACCCTCTTTAGTTACTTGTGCATGTGGGAAAAGCATACTAGCAACAAAACCATCGTTTGTATATCCACGTGCTAAATTAGTAAGTACATGGTCAACTATTCTTTGTTTGTCTAATGTACCCATTATATTGCCTCATTTTGTTTGTTGATTAAAATATTAACTGCTTCATGAAATGTGACTTCATTTTCTTTTGAATAGTGAGTTGCTTCGTTGAAAAGTTTTAGAGAATCTTTATCAACATTCATTTCAGAGAACTCGTTTACAGAATCTTTTGTTTTCTTTTCAAACTCAACTTTTTTAAGAACTTCATCAGTTTGGAAAGGTTGAATTAAATCAGCAAGTTCTTGAAAGTCTGAAAAGATTTTTGTTTGGTCGGTTTCAGAGAAATCAAACGACTCGAAGAAACCTAAAAGAGTTTCAAGTTTGGTTTTGATTGCTGGAGTAAGAGAACTAAAATCTAATTTGTCATGAATAGATCTTTGGAAATGAGCAGCATCTAATTTGATGTTTAGTTCATCAATTTTAGTTTGCATTTCTGAAAGATCGGTTGAATCAGAATCTTTAAGAGTTCCAACAAATTTAGTGAGCTTTATCATTTCATTTTGCAAGGAAGTTATTGCTTCTGAAAAGTTCGTTTCTTCTCTCTTTGATGAAGCCTTCTTTTTCTTGCTAGGTGTATTACTCTTTAGTTCGATTCCATCAAGTTCGATTTCTGAAAACTCCATTTCAAATGACTCGGAATCATCAGCAGAAAGATTAAGTTCTTCGAGACCTTTAACTGCTGGTAATGCTCCACCGAGGAAAGCAACGTGATTCAAGAAGAGTTCACCATCAGCATTTGTTTTCAAAGAGACTGAACGATTCTTGTAAATCTTTTGCTTTAGTAAATCTAAGAACTCTGGGACAAGATCTGTTGCTTCTGCAAAAAGTGATTCACCTTTTACGAATAAGTTTTTAATCCAACCAAACGCTGGTGAATTGTCTTTGGGATGCCCTACAACAATTGGAGTTGGTTCAGAATGGTTTTGGACTATTTGGTTTAAGTGATCTAAGGTGTAATCCTTAGTTGTGCCATTGGAAGACGTATGTTTCCCAACTCTGAATATTTCGATTTTCATGTACCCCCCGGTAATGATTTGTGAAATAATTAAGTAATTACTTTATTTCTATTTAATCTAAATAAAAATTATGTTGAATCTAATATAAACATTTCGTATTATAGATGCAACTAATTTTATAAACTAATTGCTTTATAAATTATCCGGAGGGATAAAGATGGGTAGACCAAAAAAAGAAGTCGATATTGGGCTAATAGAAGAATTAGCTGGATTAAATTGCTCTTTTGAAGAAATATCGCACATTGTGTTAGAACTTTACATAGGAGTTATGGCACAGTCATTAAAAAGGGACTTGAAACTGCCAAAACATCTCTTAAAAGAAAACAGTTCGAAGTAGCAATGAAAGGTAATCCTACCATGTTGATTTGGTTAGGAAAGATAATTTTAGGGCAAAAGGATAAAATTGAAACTGAGGGGAAATCTGAACTTACCATTATTAGAAAGATTGTAGAGTTGGGGGAAAAGAAGGATGCTTCGACTCCGCTCAGCAACCAAGAAAAAGAGAACCCAAAGAACACCACTAAGCCACAAAGATGTGAAGAAGATGAGTAAAAAGCGATTAGAGATAGAGTATCACAAAAAGCAAGATGAGATATTTTTTCGTGATGATGTTAGATTCAAAGTGATTGCTAAAGGTAGGCGTTTTGGATTAACAAGAGGGATGATAAACTATGCAGTTGAGCGTGCATTGAATGGCAAGGGTGAAAAGATTCTTTGGGTTGATACAACGTACCCAAACATACAAAGGTACATTGAGCGTTACGCTATGCCCCTCTTGAAGCACTTACCCAAGGGTACAATGGATTGGAACAAATCGAGAAATGAAATAAAGCTTATTACTGAGAAAGAAGCGATAATTGATTTCCGTTCTGCTGATAGACCAGAGAATATTGAAGGGTTTGGATATAATTTAATCATAATAAATGAAGCTGGAATAATATTAAAGAATGAAAATTTGTGGTTGGAATCTATTCGTCCAATGATGTTAGATTATAAAGCTGATGCAATAATTGGGGGAACACCAAAGGGTAAGAAGCATAAAGGGAAAGAGCATTTGTTTTATAAGTTGTTCAAAAAAGAAAACCGCGGAGACGGAAAGTCGCAAAGTAATTTGTTTCCAGAGGA
>CBDUTO010000099.1:0-17196 GCA_965370315.1 uncultured Melioribacteraceae bacterium | reverse complement strand
AAAAGGAAATTGATTTTATTCGTGAAAGCAACAAAATAGTTGCTGAAACTTTACTACTTGTTAAGCATCATACAAGACCAGGTGTTTCGACACGTGAGCTTGATAAAATTGCTGAAGATTGGATTAGAAGTAATGGTGGTGTTCCTGCGTTTAAAGGTTATAAACAATACGGAACAATAGATTTTCCAGGAACAATTTGTGCATCTGTTGATGAAGAAGTTGTTCATGGAATACCGGGAAATAGAATCCTTAAAGAAGGGGAAATATTTTCGGTTGATATAGGTGTTCTTAAAGATAGTTATTATGGCGATGCGGCAATATCAATTGCTGTAGGTGAGATTTCGGATGATAAAAAACTTTTAATGAAGGTTACTGAAGAATCTCTCTATAAAGGAATTGAAGCTGCTGTAGTTGGTAATAGAATTGGTGATATTGGTGCAGCAGTGCAACAATATGTTGAAAGCTTCGGTTTCTCAGTTGTTAGAGATTTGTGCGGTCATGGTGTTGGTAGAAAACTTCATGAAGATCCACAAGTACCTAATTATGGTAAAAAAGGAACTGGAGCAATCTTAAAGAATGGAATGACAATTGCAATTGAGCCTATGATTAATATAGGAACTCATAAAGTAGATGTTGCAGAAGATGGTTGGACAGTGATTACAGCTGATAGAAAACCTTCGGCACATTTCGAACATTCAATTGCAATATTTGATGGTAAAACAGAAATATTATCGGTTAGTTAAATTATGGCAAAACAAGGTCCAATAAAAGTTGATGGAATTGTAACGGAAACGTTACCTAATGCTAATTTTAAAGTAAAATTAGATAGTGGTCATATAATATTGGCTCATATTTCTGGTAAAATGAGAATGCATTTTATTAAGATTTTGGTTGGTGATAAAGTTGCAATTGAAATATCACCTTATGATTTGAATAAAGGTAGAATCACCTACCGTTATAAATAGTTGGAGATAGAGATGAAAGTTAGTGCATCTGTAAAGAAAATTTGTGAACATTGTAAAATAATTAAACGCCATGGAGTTGTTCGTGTGATTTGCAAAAATCCAAAACACAAACAACGTCAAGGTTAATTTAGGAGGTAATTAGTTTGGCTCGTATCGCAGGAATCGATTTACCAAAACAGAAAAAAGTATATATTGGTTTAACTTATATATATGGAATTGGTCAGTTTACAGCTCGAGAAATACTTAAAGTAGCTAATATTGATGCTGAAAAGAAAATCTCTGAATTAACAGAAACAGAAGTGGCTGAAATACGTTCTATAATGACTACTGAATATAAAGTTGAAGGGGCACTTAGAAGTGAGGTTCAACAAAATATTAAGAGACTTATGGATATTGGCTCATACCGTGGCATCAGGCACCGTAGAGGTTTACCAGTAAGAGGACAAAAAACAAAAACTAATGCAAGAACCCGAAAAGGTAAAAAGCATACTGTAGCTGGTAAAAAGAAAGTATTAAAGTAAACTAAGTAAAATTTAAAGGAGTAAAGTTTTGGCTAAATCAGTTAGAAAAACTAAAAAGAAAGTTCATATAGATGCTGTGGGTATGGCTCACATTAAAGCATCGTTTAATAATATACTTGTTACTTTAACAGATGTTTACGGGAATACAATTTCATGGTCGTCAGCTGGTAAAAACGGTTTTAGAGGATCAAGAAAAAACACTCCATTTGCTGCACAAGTTTCTGCTGAAAATGCAGCCAAAGAAGCATATGCTTTAGGATTAAGAAGAGTAGATGTTTATGTAAAAGGACCAGGTTCTGGTAGAGAAGCTGCAATTAGAGCTTTAAATACTGCAGGTCTTCAGATTTTATCTATTAAAGATATTACACCTATACCCCATAACGGTTGTAGGCCACCGAAACGTAGAAGAGTATAAACGGGAGAGATTAGATGGCTAGATATACAGGCCCAAGTTGTAAGTTATGCCGAAGAGAAAAGCAAAAGTTATTTTTAAAAGGCTCAAAATGTCATTCGCAAAGTTGTCCTTTAGAAACTAAAAATTATATACCTGGACAACATGGTTTAAGTAGAAGAATGAAATTCTCTGAGTATGGCGTTCAGTTAAGAGAAAAGCAAAAAGTAAAAAGAATGTATGGTTTATTAGAAAAGCAATTTCATTCATACTTTGTTACCGCTAACAACCAAAAAGGCGTTACTGGTGAAAACTTAATTAAATTGTTAGAGAGAAGATTAGATAACGTAATTTATAGATTTGGATTTGCTCCTTCTCGTAAATCAGCGAGACAATTACTTCTTCATCGTCATTTTCTTGTAAACGGAAAAACAGTTAATATACCTTCATATTTATTGAAACCAGGTGATGTTGTTTCAGTAAAAGAAAAAAGTAAAAAATTGGATATTATCCATAATACTTTAAGAAGAACTAAAGATTCTGTTTATGAATGGTTGCTTGTTGATAAAGCTGCTTTAAGTGGGACTTTTAATCAAGTGCCTAACAGAGATGAAGTACCAATAGTGGCTAACGAACAACTTATTGTTGAGTTATACTCTAAGTAAAAATTAAATTAAGAAGAGGAATTAGATGAGTTATCCGTTCATAAAAATGCCGGAAAATGTAATACTTGAGGAATCATCATCAACTGATAGCTATGGCAAATTTATTGTTAAGCCATTAGAAAGAGGTTTTGGTGTTACTCTTGGAAATACATTTAGAAGAGTTTTATTATCTTCAATTGCGGGTGCAGCCATTACTGCAATTAAAATTGATGGTGTTCTCCATGAATTTACAAGTGTACCTGGTGTTTCAGAAGATGTTACAGAAATAATTCTTAACCTTAAAAAAGTTAGAATTAAAATTCTAAATAACAAAACAACCAAAATGGAATTATCTCTTAATGGTGCGCAAGCATTTACAGCGAAGAATTTGGAAGAGCAATGTCCTGATATTGAAGTTTTAAATCCTAACCAATTTATTGCAACTTTAAATGAAAATGCAAAACTTATTATGGAGCTTCGTTTCGGTTTTGGTAAAGGTTATGTTTCTTCAGTAGATCAAAATGTTACTGATAAAACAATTGGTCTTATTGCAATTGATTCTATCTACACTCCTCTAACAAAAGTAACTTATGATATTAAAAATGTTAGAATTGGTGAAAGTAACGATTACGAACAGTTAAGCTTAGAAATTCATACTGATGGTTCAATTACTCCTGAAGATGCATTATCAAATGCTGGTCAAATTTTAAGAGATCATATAAATCTATTTATTAATTTCGATCTTGAACAAGAAGAACAATCAGTTGAGCCAGAAATTGATCACGAAACAGAGAGAATTAAAAAGATTTTATTAACTGGTGTTGATGATTTAGAATTAAGTGTAAGATCTCATAACTGTTTGAAATCAGCAGATATTAAAACACTTGGTGATTTAGTTAGAAAAGATGAAAATGAAATGCTTAAGTTTAGAAACTTTGGTAGAAAATCATTATCGGAACTAACAGAAATTGTTGAAAATTATGGTCTTGACTTTGGGATGGACGTAGATAAATTTATAAATTATGGTAACGATAACAATTAAATTTTTTGAGAAGGTTGTATAATGAGACACAGAGTCAAAGGACGTAAATTAAATAGAACAGCTTCGCACCGTGTTGCTACTTTTAGAGCACTTGCAACTGCACTTTTAAGAGAAAAGAAAATTAGAACTACTGTTGCTAAAGCTAAAGAATTACGTGGTTTTGTTGAACCACTTATTTCTAGAGCTAAAACTGATTCAGTTGCAAACAGAAGAAATATTGCTCGTCATATTCAAGACAAAGTAATTCTTAAAGAGTTATTCAGTGAAATAATTCCAAAAGTTGGTGATAGACCTGGTGGATATACTAGAGTTGTAAAACTTGGTAGAAGACAAGGTGATGGTGCTGAAATGGCAATAATTGAATTAGTCGATTACAATGATGTTAATTCTAAACCAAAAGATAAAAAAGCTGAAGTTAAAGAAGAAGTAATTGAAGATGCTAATATAGTTGAAGAAACTGTTGTAGAAGAGAAATCTGCAAAAGAAGTTGTAGCCGATGAAAAAACTGAAGAAATTAAGGCTGAGGAAACTATAGAAGAAGCTCCTGAAGTTAAAGAAGAAGTTAAGTAAATTTCTTTTTATAAAATTATATAAGAGTAATCGATAATTTCGGTTACTCTTTTTTTTTACCCGATTATAAACTTAAATAAGTAACTTCCATTAACTAAAAATAATTAAGAGTTTATAAATAAAAATATTTCATTTCTAACCAGTTTTGTAAGTGAGAGATCATTCTAATAATGAATAATTTCTTGATGACTTAGTAATTCGAAAACAATAAAAGCTACACTCTTATTTTGAATAAACAAAAAAATATATGAAAAACATAGAATTTGTAAAATCTTGTGCTGTACTTAACCAACTTCCCACAACTGACTTACCAGAAATTGTTCTTGCTGGACGCTCTAATGTTGGAAAATCAACTTTTATAAATTCATTGTTTAATAGAAAAGGTATTGCAAAAACTAGTTCTACTCCAGGTAAAACTCGAACTATTAATTACTACTTAATAGATAATAAAAATTATATAGTTGATCTACCTGGATTTGGATATGCTAAAGTTTCTAAAAAAGAAAGAGCATATTGGGAGAGATTGTTAATTACATATTTTTCAGAGAACAAAAATATTTCAAGAGTTATTCATTTTGTTGATAGCAGACATAAACCTACTCAACTTGATATTTTACTAAATAATTATCTTAAAGAATTAGGATTACCATATATTGTTCTATTAAACAAGGTTGATAAACTAAAGCAATCAGAAGTAGTAAAAGCAAGAAAAATTGTTATGGAGCAATTCCCTGAATTAAGCCTTGGGGATAATCTTTTTCTAAGTTCTAGCGTTAAGGGTATTAGTAATAAAGAAATTGTTTCTTTGTTGAAAAACACGCTAAGCTAAATAACACTAAATAATTATTTTAATAAATACATCTCTTTTTATAACAATCATGAATGTTTCATAAAGTTTGATTATTATTCTACCTTAGTTTTTATAATTATTTTAAGGCAAATTATTTAATGGATACTGCAAGTAGAAACAAAAAGCGGATATTAATATTTTCAATTATTCCATTACTTGCTGCAGTTCCTTTTTTTACAGAAGATTTAATTCTTCGACTTATCTCAGCTACAATTCTTGTTGTGTATTCGGCATTTATAATCTTTTTAAGAGACTCTTCAAGGGCAGAAGACTCATTTGCAGAAGCATTAGATACCGATGAAAGTGATTATTCAACTGAATCTCAACATGATAGAAGAATTGATTTAGATGATGGAGAAGGTTTTACAATTGTTTCTCCAAATAAAAATATTGAAGTTGTAAAATCATCTGAGTATTCCAGTGGTATGAACAACTCCCCAGATGGAAGGAATTACTTTAAACCTCAAGACTTAAAAATCGAATTTGATAAAATTGCTACTGAAAAAATTCCCGATAATATAAGTGATGATCAACATTTTGGATTTGCACTTGAGAAAATTCTTCAAGTTGTTAAAGATGCATTTCTTGCACATAGTGCTCTGTTCTTTTGGTATAATCCTAAAACTAAAAAATTAGCATTAGAGAAATTTGCTTCTGGTAGTGATGAAATAATTAATCAGAAATTTGATGTTGAAGATGATGTTCTTAGTAAAATTGTACTTAAAGAGGAACCTGAATTACTAAATAATTTGGCTCAAAATGCTGAAGGTGATAATATTCGCTATTATAATTCACTACAGGGAATTAAGAGTTTTATAGGTGTCCCTCTTTATTATGGACCCTCCTTAGCTGGTGTATTAGCTTTAGATTCTAAAGAAAAAGATATTTTTGGAATTGAAACTATATATTCCCTAGGTCGTTTTGTCAGAGTTATTTCATTGTTAATCTCTTTATTTGAAGAGAAACATGCCGACTCGAAAGCTGATAAACGTCTAAAAGCATTACTGGAAATTGTTTCAGCCGATAAAAAATTTGAAACAGAAGCAGAATTATTTTCAACTATAGAGAATGCTGTAAAAAGATTAATTAGTTGGGATATTTTTACTTTTGTCCTTTTTGATCCTCTCGAAAAGCAGTTTAAAACATCAAAAGTAATAAACAATACTTCATTAAAATATGTTGGTGAGAATAAAGGAATTGATCTATCAGGAACTCTTGTAGGTAGAGCAATTGTAAATGGAACACCAGTTAAGATTGATGATACTTCCCAAGAAGAATTATTGCGTTTCTCAAAAGACGAAGATATAACTTTTGGTGGTTCGTTTCTCGCAATTCCGTTAGCTTACGATGGTCAGATATATGGAGTATTCTGTTTTGATTCCTTAAAGGCAAGTGTATATAACAATGCTGATGTAAACTTCATTAAAAAAGCCACAAAAATATTTTCATACATTATTTACTCATTTACAAATCAAAAAGTTCTTAAAAGCTTACTCACGTTAGATGTTGAAACTAAACTATTAAATGGCAAAAGCTTTTTAAAAGAGGCTAATGCTGATTTAACAAAGGCTAAAAGTGCAAACCTTTCTAGTGCATTGGCTATACTTAAAATTGATAATTTCATTGATGATGAATCACTCTTTGAGGGAAATCCATTTCCAAAAGTGCTTAAGTCTATTACTGATATGATTAAGGAAGCAACAAATATTCAGAATATAGTTGGAAGAATTAGTAGAGATGTTTTTGCAATATACTTTTTTAATACTGATTCCAAAGATGTATTTCTTTGGGCAGAAAAATTAAGAATAAAAATTGCTCGTACCCCTGTCTCTGTAGCAACTAAGCAAACTACCTACACGGTCTCAATTGGGATTGCAGCAGCTCATGAAAATATGGGAATAAATGATTTAGTTGAAAATGCAGAACTAGCCGTTAAAAAAGCTGCTGAAAAGGGTGGCAACTCCGTGAAAAATATTTAGCAAAGCTTCATTTATTATTATTCTATTAAACTAATATGAAAAATTTTATAATTGTTCTACTCGATGGTGTTGGTGTTGGTGAACTACCAGATGCCAATAAATTTGGTGATGTTGGTAGTAGTACTCTAAGTAACATTGCAAAATCTGTCAATGGACTTTCACTTCCAAACCTGCAAAAACTTGGATTGGGAAATATAGTTGATATAGAAGGAATTGAGAGAACCTCCACCCCACAAGCTTCATTTGGTAAGATGAGTGAAAAAGCACCAGGTAAAGATTCAGTTTCGGGTCATTGGGAGATTGCTGGCTTAGAGTTAGATTTTGATTTCCCATACTATCCAAATGGTTTTCCAAAAGAAATTATAGATCAATTTTTAGAATTAACTGGTTATAAAGGAATACTTGGAAACAAAGCTGCTTCTGGAACAGAGATTATAGTGGAACTCGGTGACGAGCATGTGAGAACGGGATTTCCTATAATTTACACTTCCGCAGATTCTGTTTTTCAAGTTGCTGCACACGAGGATGTAATTCCGCTAGAGCGACTTTACGAAATTTGTGTAATTGCTAGAGAGAAAATATTTATTAATGATGATTCAATTGGTAGAATTATTGCACGACCGTTTATTGGTGAGAGTGGCAATTATAATAGAACTACAAATAGAAAGGATTATGCTCTCTCTCCTCCAAGTAATACAATTATGGATTTATTAAAAAAAGAGGGGATTGAAACTTTTGCAATTGGAAAAATAAATGACCTATTCAACCACCGAGGAATTACACAACCTGTAAAATCAAAATCCAATGAAGAAGGTGTTGAAAAATTACTGCAAACAATTGAGCAAAATAGTAATTCATTTGTTTTTATTAATCTTGTAGATTTTGATGTATACTTTGGGCACAGAAATGATCCAGAAGGATTTGCAAACGCTCTTTCTTATTTTGACATGAGACTTCCAGAAATATTAGATTTGCTCGATGATGATGATGCTCTTGTTATTACAGCTGATCACGGTAATGATCCTACTACCCCTAGTACAGATCATAGTCGAGAATATATCCCACTATTATATTTTGAAAAAGGAAAGGCTGGAAAAGATTTGGGAATAAGATCCACTTTTGCAGACATTGGAAAATCTGCAGCCAACTTTTTTGAATTAGAAACCGATTTGAAAGGTGAAAGTTTCCTGAATTAATTTTCATTATAAATTTGTAAAGTATTTATAAAAACTATAGTTTGGTAATAATTAAAAAGGAAACAATATACTTTTTAATTATTCTTAATTCGTTAATGCAATTATTTCTGAACAATCGGAGATTTTGTTGAAACTTTCAAAGCAATATACTAACCACGATAGTAAATCCCTTGATAAGTATTTACAGGAAATTAGTAAGGTTAGTCTTCTTACTGCTGATGAAGAGATTGAATTAACAAGAAAAATAAAGACTGGAGATAGAGAGGCTTTTGAGAAATTAGTAAATTCTAATTTACGGTTTGTAGTTACAGTTGCTAAGCAGTACCAGAATCAAGGATTTTCTTTAGGAGATTTAATTAACGAAGGGAACGTTGGTTTAATAAAAGCTGCACGAAGATTTGATGAAACTAGAGGGTTTAAATTTATATCATACGCAGTTTGGTGGATTCGACAATCAATACTTCAAGCACTTGGTGAGCAAGGAAGAGTTGTTAGATTACCTTTAAACAGAATAGGCATACTAAGTAAAATCAGAAATATTTCATCCAAGTTTGAACAAAAACACGGTAGGGAGCCATCAGCTAATGAAGTTGCTGATAAGCTTAAAGTAAATGGAGCTGATATAAATGAAGCTTTACTGATCTCTGGTAAGAATATATCAATTGATGCTCCAGTAATGATTGGAGAGGAAAATAATTTATTATCACTATTATCAAATACTTTTAATCCCCCTCCGGATGATTCGTTACTTCAGAGCTCTCTTAAGCAAGAAATTAATAATTCCTTAAAATCACTTACCCAAAGAGAATCGGAAGTATTGAAACTCTATTATGGTTTAGATTGTGAACATGCATTAACATTGGAAGATATAGGTGAAAAATTCCATTTAACGCGCGAGCGGGTTCGGCAGATCAAGGAAAAAGCAATTAGAAGATTGAGACATAAAAAACGCTGTGAAACACTAAGAAAGTATTTAGGTTAATTCTCTTTATGAAGATATTAAAATACGTTCCATTTTTTTTATTTCTTGTTTTCTTTGGTTGCTCGTCCACTTCTAATAGTTATCGTTATAATAGACCTACAGATAAAAAAGAATCGCAAGATAAAAATCCAAGATTTACTTCTGAAAATGATGAACGAACTTATCGAAGTGAATTTGATGAAGATCCAATTGAAGATCATCCAGTTGATGTTAAAGAATTTATAGAGACAAATCAATCAATTCCATACTCGCCCATTTTACTAACTGAAAGAGAAAAAGTAATGATGGAAATTGTTAGGTATTTAAATACACCATATCAGTATGGTGGAAATAATATGAATGGAATTGATTGTTCAGCATTTACTAAGAATGTATTTGAAAAATCAATTAATTTGAAATTACCTCGTACTGCAAGACAGCAATATAATAAAGGAGCAAAAATAACAAATAAAAATGCATTGCAATTTGGGGACTTAGTTTTTTTTAATACTACTAAAAATAATTTTCCAGGGCATGTTGGAATATTTCTGGGAGAAAATCTTTTTGCTCATGCTAGTTTCTCTAAGGGTGTGACTGTATCTTCTTTAGAAAGTTCTTATTTTAAAACCAGATATGTTGGAGCTAGAAGGGCAATTCAAATTAATTAATAATTAGTAGTTATCACTTACTTTTTTAAGTGATACTTTTTTAAATGGAATAACTATTTAAGATAGAAAACCGGAAAAGAAAGAGCACTATGAATTCTTCACATAATATGATGAGCCATTTTGGGGTGTCGTCTCTGAAATAGATTGTAGTGTCGCTTTTGAAAATTCAAAAAAAACAATTTCCCCTTCTTTTAATGCTACTTGTATTAATCATCTATGACCATAAATCAGACTGAAGAATTTCGCTATAGAATTAGAGATAGTAAAGTTGTTATATTTAATCCAATTTATGCAATAGTAATAATGAATAGCTCTAAGTTATTATGATAAGTGCAATTATTCTAATTCAAAATATTAGAAATGGTTAAAATCAAGATTTCCGCAACTCATTATATATTAAGGCTTTACGCACATTTATTGACTTCTATTGCATAATTAGGATTAAATAATAAATCATTTTAATATTCTATTTAAAACTTCCAAAATATCATCTAATTGCTTATAGGTAATTACTGCTGGCGGAAGAAAACGCAGCACTATTTTTCCAGCTGGCATTGCGATTATTCCTTCTTCCATAAGTTGCACTAAATATGGTTGGACTTTTTCTTTTAATTCAATTCCAATCATTAAGCCTTTATGTCTAATAGCTCTTACTTTTGAAAGCTCATCAATATTTATTTTACTAACAAAATAATCTCCTTTTTTTTGAGCTTCTTCTGCAAGGTTATTATCAATCATAAAATTGATGGAAGCTAGTCCAGCAGCGGAAGCAAGGGGATTACCACCATAAGTTGTTCCGTGTTGTCCAAATCCTATTTTTACTTTGTCTGAACAAATAGCTGCACCGACAGGGAAGCCGCCAGCAATACCTTTGGCAACAGTCATTATATCAGGCTCAATTCCAAAGTGCTCAATTGCAAACATTTTACCAGTTCGGCAAAATCCAGTTTGGATTTCATCAATAATCATCATCACATTATTCTTATCACAAAGCTCTCTCACACCATCCAAGTATTCCTGTGATGCAATATTAATGCCGCCCTCTCCCTGGATAACTTCCAAGATAATGCCAGCTGTTTTCTCTGTAATTGCTCCTTCCATTTTATCAAGATTATTATATGGAACAAAAGAGAAGCCTGGAACAAGTGGTTCAAATGGTTGGCGATACTCTGGTTTGTGAGTGCCACTTAAAGCACCCATTGTTCTACCGTGGAATCCACGCATGGTTGTAATAAAATCTGTCTTTCCAGTTGAAACTCTAGCAAACTTAAGAGCTGCTTCCATTGCTTCAGTACCAGAGTTCGTAAGGAATGAGCGTTTCAAATTTGGAGGAGTAATTTGGTTTAATTTTTCTAAAAATAAAGCTCGTGTATCATTATAAAAAACACAAGCATTTGTTATTAGTGTTTCTGCTTGCTTTGTGATAGCCTTTACTACCGCCGGATTAGAGTGACCAATCGTTGCAACTCCAATGCCTGCAGCGCAATCAATAAACTCATTACCATTCTCATCCCAAACAGTTGCTTCTTTTCCTTTTACAATTACAAGATCTCTTTTTGGATATACAGCTACTTCATAATTATCAATTAGTTCTTTATAATTTCTCATTTGATTATAGTTCCTCCACCATTCAGTGCATTTGTTATAGGATTTTTAATTCGACCATCACAAATGTAAACAGATGTTTCACCGCTTTCAAATAGTTTTATTAATGCTTTCATTTTTCTTTTCATTCTACCGTCAACTTGTGCTTCCCGTTTTTCAAGTTCCGATTGAGAGATTGATTTAACAACGGAATCTGGATTGTTCGCATCATCCAAAAATCCTGGAGCTTCAATTAATTGGATAACCCTTCCAGCATCAAGAGAGCTTTTTAGCAATGCAACTATATCATCATTCTCAGAACTGATGGCAAAACTATTTTCATCAATTATGGGAACCGTTAAAACGGGAACATATCCTTTACCAATTAGTAATTTTAGTAAATCCACATTTATGCTTTTAGGTTTTCCAGAAAAATCTCTAACCATTCTGAGTTTACCATTCTCTTTAACTCTAATCCCACGGTTTCGTTTACCTTCAATTAGTTTTCCATCAACGCCAGTTAATCCAATTGCATTAATTCTAACTTGGTGACACATTTCCACAATACGTTTATTGCGTAAACCTGAGTAGGACATCATCATAATATCAAGTGCTTCTGAATCACTAAAAACAGAAGAGTATCCAGATGCGGATACAAGAACCTCTTTTTCATAATTAAGTTTTTTTGCAAGTTGGTCACGTAAAGCATTTGCTCCATGTACAATTATAAATTCATCATTCAAATTTGGTAAGTCCTTAATAATTGCTTCCAAGTTAATATCTTTACCACCACCAATTTTTATAATTGTCATTGAAATACTCCACTTGAATTGTTGTTAATTTTACTCCACCCTGACTCGTTGGGGTAGACTTCTGAACAGATAATTAATTCTTCATCATTAATTTTATAATGCATCTGAAAATATTCTTCATCTTCATTATAAAGAGAGGAATAGTGAACCTTATCTTTCTCCGCAATGATTATATTCATTGCTCTGATGTAGCTTGTACGTTTATTAACTATCTCAACGCCTTTGGGGAGAGCTTTCTCCATACAATCTTTATCGAAGCGTTTAATAAAATTAAATATTTTTTCAGCACCAATTCTACCATCAGCTTTTATTTTTACTCCGCGTAGTTCACCATTGAACACGAAAATATATTTATCATCATTGAAGGGCATATTGTTTTCAATAATAATATCCTTATCTTCAAAGGCACTACGTGCATGAACAATTAGTCTTTTACTATTTGGGAATTGTTCCAAATCATCTTCCCAAATTGGATTGATATTTTTGTAGTGTATCCATTTATCATTAACAAGATAACTGCAACCCCAACCATGACCTTGATATTCCCTACTACTGTTGGCTATAATTGAAAAGTTAGATAGATGCTCACTAATGCCAAACTCTTTTTTATTTTGTACAAATAATAATCGGCACATTAAAACCTCCAATTAAATAGGATGAAGTCCTGGAAATTCAAGTCCAGTTGTTTCATCAAATCCATACATAATATTAAATGCTTGCAAAGCTTGGCCTGCACCACCTTTCATTAAATTATCAATTGCACTAATAACTACAAGGCGATTTGAATGCGGATCCTTCTCAAAACCTATATCACAATAGTTGGTACCGATGCAAAGCTTTGGATCTGGATAACGATAGTTGCCTTCCTTCTCTTTAATAATTCTGATAAATGGTTCTTTGCCATACGCTTCTCTATAGATTTTCCAAATATCTTTTTCTGATATATCTCCTTTCAGGAAAACATGACTCGTAGCCATTGTACCTCTAATCATATCAACAGAAGTTGCTGAAAAATGGACATGAATACTCTCATCAAAAGATAGCTCCTGAATTATCTCGGCAGCATGTCTATGTCCAGTTGGTTTGTAAGAGCGCATTGCTCCACTTCGCTCTGGATGATGTGTCGCAAAGGATGATTTTTTACCACCTTCACTTGAGCCAACTTTTACTTCCACAACTGTTTTATCTATTTCCACTAATCCCTTTTTGTAGAGTGGATACAGCCCAAGAATTGTAGTTGTTGCATTGCATCCTGCACTTGAAATAAATTGCGCATCTTTCATTTTATCACGGTGAATTTCTGGAATACCATAAATAAAATTCTTTAACATTTCTGGGTTTAAGTGAGGTTGATTGTACCATTTCTCAAAATCAGCAATATCATTCAATCTAAAATCACCACTAAGATCTATAATTTTATCGGCTAGTTGAGAGAACTCATTAATTCGTTTCATCGATTCTCCATGTGGAGTGCAAAGGAAAAGCAAGTCAGTTTTCTCTAATTCATCAACCGCACAGAATTTTAGTTTAGTCACTTTTCGTAAATTTGGATGTGCTTTGTAAGCAAGTTTCCTATAATACGTACTTGATGTAATTTGTTTAACTTCGATATGTGGATGAAAAAGGAGTAGCCTTAGTAACTCTCCACCAGCATAACCGGAGGCTCCAATAATTGATACATTTATTTTATCCACTTTAATTTCCTCTTCCACTTTGTAAAACATAATCTACAACAAGTTTTGGAATATCAACACCAGTAGTAGCGATGCTATTTTTAAATTCCATTGTGTAGTTTACTTCATTTACCATTAGTTCGTTCTCTTTTGTTTCAAAAAGATCAATCGCCACAACACCGCCACCAACTGCTTTTGCTGCCGCAACGGACATTTCTGCAATCTCTTCTGTTACTTCACACCTTGATGCAACAGCACCTTTGGCAGTATTGGTTATCCAATGCTCTGAGCCTCGATAAATTGCAGCGATGCATGTGTCACCAACTACAAAGCTTCTAATATCTTTTCCATCTTTTTTGTCAATATATTTTTGAATATAGAAAATCGAGTGATGATAAGTACCAAGTACAGTTTTATGCTCAAGAATTGATTCTGCGGCATCACGGTCATTTATTTTTGAAAGCAATCTGCCCCACGAACCAACTGCTGGTTTTAGAACAACTGGATATCCCATCTCTTCAATAGCTTCGAGAGCAGATGCTTCAGTGAAAGCAACTTTTATATCTGGTTGAGGAATATTATTATCTTGCAATGCAGAAGATGTTAAAAGTTTGTCACCACATATTGTTGCCACTTCAAAAGTATTTACACATTTTACTCCTGCACTTTCAAACAACTTAATTGAGTGTAATGCTCTGGAATGATTGATGGAACGTTCGATTAAGACATCAATATCAAAGTGATTATTCTTTAAATCAAACTTTAACTTTCTATCGTCTATCATTATTAGTTCAACATTTTCTCTTTTGTTAAACTCTTCAATTAAGAGCTTTTCATCTTTGCGTATTAGTGAATGTAAAAATCCAACTTTCATGGTTTTCTCCGTGATTTAGTTTTTCTTTATGGAATATTTAAAAATGTAGGAATAAGAAAAAGCTAAATATAATTACTTAGACTTTTGCTTATGTTTATAATTTTGCTTTATGAAATGAACAATATGAGGAAGCTCTGATAATTCAACAACTTTCCCTTTTTGTCCAATACTTTTTACTTCTGCTAAAACTTCAAGTTGAAGTTCATCAGATAAATCGATTTCTTTAATTAGAGATAATGCATACTTTAAAGCGGAGATACCTGACATATGATCGAGAGAAAATGTTCTCTCTTTGCCAAGCAATTCAGGGTTTAAACTTTCGTAATGTGTAGGATTAATTGCAGCAGCGTGAGTGTGAACTCCAGCACAATGCGTAAATGCATGCTTACCAACAATAGGATAATTACGTGGAATAGGAACTCCGGAATGGAGGCTTACAAATTTATAGAGTTCATCCAATTTTTCTAACTTCCAACTATCCAGACCAAAATCTGTAGATAGTACTACCATCAATTGAGCTAAATCAACAATACCTGCACGCTCTCCGAGCCCGAGTACAGATGCGTCAATAATTTCAGCACCAGCACGATAAGCATCTAAAGCATTAGCAAGTGCAAATCCACGATCATTGTGGCAATGAACTGCAATCTTGGGATGTAGATCTCTAGAGTTCAATGCGGATTTTAATTTCGAAACATAGTCGAACATACTTCTGTCAGTTCCTGGAATCATATACCCAGTAGTATCAGCAACGCTAATAACATCAGCTCCAGCTTTTACGGCGGCAACAGAAGCTGCAACAACATTACTAAATTCTGAACGGACAGTGTCTTCAGGAGTGTAACGAATTATAATATCTGGATTTACACTTTTCGCAAATTTAATTACATCAGTAATTTGCTTAATTGCTTCATCTAAATTCTTTTTAAAAACTGAATTTAATCTATCGTCAGAAACACAATAGAAAATCCCAATAAAATTAACTCCGCAACTTAAGGCAAGTTCAACATCACTTTTAAGTGAACGTGCATGAGCACCTATGGTAGCATCAAAACTACCATTCGCAATTATCTGAACTGAATCATGAATTTCTTGAGTTACTGATGGATGTCCAGTCTCAATAATATTCACACCAATGTCATCAAGCATTTTTGCAATTGCAAGTTTTATATGCCTATCGAAATAAACACCTGGTGTTTGTTCACCTTCTCGTAATGTAGAATCAAGAATTTGAAGCACTTATTCGCCCCAATCTTCTTCTTCTTGAGGTGCTTCTTCTACTTTAAATGGATCAAGATTTGTAACTTCCAATTCTGTTCCACAATCAGAGCACTCCAAAAGTTCACCGAGAACTGCATCAGCTGCTTTTTCTACTTCTGCACCACATACTGGACATTCTGCCATAATAATTCCAATTAGGATTAATAATAAATTAGTGGCAAACCTACTGAAATGTAAAAATAGACGCAAATTAATATAATAAATAAAGAGTTATTATAAATGTAATAATAACATATTCATATAAATGTTACGGTGTCTGTAACAAATAAGTGTAAAGATTTGAATAACGATCGAAATCATAGTATTTATGGAAGAAATACTAAAAGGTATTAAAACTATAACTCAAAAAAATGAATATTTATGTAATGGTGACAAATATCTAATTGCATATTATTTCATTAATATACAAGAATATGATTAATAATAGCATACAAAAATGAAAATATTAATGTAATCTATTGGAATTCGAAAACAATTCAAGTAATTTTTAATATGAAAATTAAATTTATTTATAGGAGTAAATATGGATTACAGAATAGAAACTGATTCAATGGGGGAAATAAAAGTCCCTTCTGATAAGTATTATGGAGCACAAACTGCTCGGTCATTAATGAATTTTAAGATTGGTGGAGAGAGGTTTCCACGAGAATTAATTAGAGCTTTGGGAGTTCTGAAGAAAGCAGCAGCTCTTACAAATTGTGAACTTAAAATGATTTCAGATGATAAAGTTGACTTAATTGTTAAAGCAGCCGATGAAGTTATAGAAGGTAAATTGGATGATCATTTCCCTTTAGTTGTTTGGCAAACTGGTAGCGGAACACAGACCAATATGAATTCTAATGAAGTAATTTCAAATCGTGCTATTGAAATTGCTGGTGGAGAAATGGGAAGTAAAACTCCTGTTCATCCAAATGATGATGTTAACAAAGCACAATCTTCAAATGATACGTTTCCAACAGCAATGCATATTGCAGCAGTTGAGGAAGTATATCGTCGTTTAATTCCAATGGTTACAAAGCTACGTGATGCATTAGCAGATAAATCAGAAGAGTTCAAGAATATTATTAAAATTGGTAGAACTCATTTAATGGATGCAACTCCATTAACATTAGGACAAGAGTTTTCAGGATATGTACAGCAATTAACTAATGGACTAGCTCGTATCGATGCTGCATTACCTAGACT
>CBDUTO010000098.1:0-17687 GCA_965370315.1 uncultured Melioribacteraceae bacterium | reverse complement strand
AATATTTTTGCAGTTTAAGGGTAATGCAATGTTAATTAGAACTTAGCCATAAAATTTTAAAACTTCTACAAGCAATAGCCTATCAAGTTGGTTCACAAGTCTCTTATAATGAGTTAGGTCAGTTATGTGGCATTACTTCAAAAACAGTTGAAAAATATATCAATCTGCTTGAAAAAACTTTTATCATTTTTAAGTTAAGTTCATTTCGTCGAAATTTAAGAAGCGAATTAAAAAACAGCAAAAAGATCTATTTTTATGATAATGGTATAAGAAACGCGATAATTTCTAATCATAATCAAATTGAAAATCGGCAAGATATTGGGGCATTATGGGAAAACTTTTTGATTTCAGAAAGAATTAAGTACTTAAACTATTCTAATTCTTGGACAAATTATTGGTATTGGAGAACGAAAGAGCAAAACGAAATTGATTTTGTTGAAGAATCAAATGGCAAACTTATGGGTTATGAATTCAAGTGGAATCCAAATTCAAAGATTAAAAAACCAAAATTATTTTTAAATACTTACGATAATGCAAGTTTTAATGTTATACATAAAGAGAATTTTGAATCATTTTTGTTAGAGTAAAGAGTAATTTGTCACTCATGAGAAAGCATCATAGATGCGAAACTATGGTAACCAAACAGAAGCAAACTGGTGATGGATCAAAAGAGCTACACGGATAAATTATAATATCGCTCCTCTGGAGCTTTGATGGTTTATATTAGCTTACCAAGTATACCATAATTGCCGCTCCTTTGGAGCTAAAAAATAGAAACATCGTAGATTCGAGACTATAGTAATTTTGTAAGTGCTGCTCTTCCATTATGATTGAATGAATAATTTGGTGCTTAATATTAGTCTCAGTGCAGTGGATGACACGTAAGAATTCTAGATTGTAGTTCCCTTGGAGCCAAAAAAATTGATACATCATAGATTCAGAAAGCATCGTAGATGCGAAACTATGGTAACCAAAGAGTCAACATGAGATAAAAGCTCCATAGGAGCGACATTATTAAGCTAGTAAAAGAGAGCGTAAAAATGGCAAACACATATACACAACTGAACATACAGCTAATTTTTGTTGTCAATGGTCGTGATAATCTTCTAAAAAACACTTTTCGCCATGATTTATTCAAATATATCAGCGGAATACTAAAAGAGACCGATCAATTCCCACTTGCAGTTAACGGATATCTTGATCATGTACATCTCTTTTTCGAACTAAATCCCAAAACCTCTGTTTCTGAAATTTCTCGTATTGTAAAAGCTAATTCTTCTAAATGGATAAATGAGAATAAATTTATTAGAAGTAAATTCAATTGGCAAAAAGGATATGGAGCATTTTCATATTCACGGTCTCAAAGAAATGATGTAATTAAGTATATTGTGAATCAAGAGGAGCATCACAAAAAGAGAACTTTTAAGGATGAATACTTTAAGTTTTTAAACGCATTTGGTGTTGAGTATGATGAACGATATTTGTTTGAGTGGGTTGATTTAGATTAGGTTTTGTTAAGAATTATAATTTCGCTCCTATGGAGCTTCCACAACAATCTTGAAACAAACAGAACATTGTGGATTCGAAATTATGGCAAAATGCTCTTTCAAGACTTCTACTCTTAATTCAGATTTGATAACTATTGCTATTTATGTAACTTTATTTCAAAGATTCCATGAAATAAAAAAGAAAGAGCATTTCACGAGACAAGTAAAAGATTGAAAATTTAATAAAATAATAAATTAACCTATGTGAGGGGTATGATACAAGCATATAACAATATTTGTACTCAAGAAAACGATTACAAATACGAGAACCATTCGTTAGAAAGAAACAAAAAGGCCATGTATAAAGGGGTGAGTAGAATAATATTTCTCCTTCTTATATCACTTCTATTTTCTAGCAATCTATTTGGACAAGTAAAAGATTATGAATTGGGAGCTAATACACAAACCGGCAAAGGAAACTATAATGGCGGATATTTTAATTACTCTGAGCCGCTAAGTATTAATATTAAAGTTGCTGTTTGGGGTTTTGTAAAATATCCAGGCAGGTATTTTATTCCAATAAATACTACTGTTACTGATCTATTAAGTTATGCCGGTGGACCAACAGATGATGCGCATACAGACCAACTCCGGCTATATAGAGTTCTTAAAGATGGTACAAATGAGCTACATACATTTGACTATAACGATATTATGTGGGGCGATAGTTTAATGTTCAAACAACGTGAAATACCTAATTTATATGCTAGTGATGTTTTAATAGTTCCAGGAAGTCAAAGATTATATTTTAAAGATTGGATACAAATTACATTATCAATTGTTTCCACTCTCCTTGCACTAACTACATTAATTATACTAACCGGAAAATAAAGGGTATAAAATGAATAACGGATTAAACAATAGTGGTGGTGGATTTGAGATGGAAGAGACAAATTCTCTTAAAGACTATTTAAATTTAATTAAGCTAAATCTCATACCAATTCTACTAATAACAATTACAGGTTTAACGGTCTCCATTATCTTTGCTTTAATAGCAAAGGATATATATACAGCAACAACAGCAATGAAAATTCAAAAACCTTCTAGTGGAGGAATTTTAGATGCCCCTCTTCTTCCAGAATTTTCAAGTTTTGGTGATGATAGATTTATAGCAAATGAGATTGAAATTTTAAAAAGCTATAGATTACGTACAATGGTTGCAAATGCATTGATTGATTCATTTAATGTGATTGATCAGCCTGACAGTTTTTATAATATCTTTAATCCAGAATTTTTCATTGGAGAAGAGAGTGATGCTCCAGAGAAGTTAAAGTCCGTTCATAAGCTTGCAGAAATGCTTGAAGATACAAAGATTGAGCAGAAGCGTGGTTTAGATATTGTTACTATATCATATGAATCACACTCTCCGTTTGAAGCTAAATTAATAGCCAATACTTATGCGGATGCTTATGAGGGATTAAGTTTAAGATATACTCGTCAACAACTAACAACTGTGGTTCAATTTCTTAAAGATCAACGCAAGGTTCAATACAGAGCACTTCTGGATGTTGAAGAGAAGCTTAAAGATTTCCAAGTAGAGGGTGGAATTATTGCACTTGATGATCAAGCAAGAGCTTTAATTGATATTCTTTCTACATTTGAAGCACAGAGAGATGCAACATATATTGAAATGGTTGTTGCCGAAAAAACAATTGAAGTTTACAAAGCAGAAATAAATAAAAAAAATCCGACTATTGGAAAGTATATAGAGAGTTATGCAACAGAGCCAAAAATGCTATCTTTACAAAAGACCATTGCAGAATTTGAAATGCGAAGAGATGTAGCCTTATCTGATACTACTATGTCGGATGCTTCAGAGACATTGCTTGTAGATGCAACGAATAGAAGAATTAATGAGTTAAAAGAGGAATTAAATAAAGAGTTAGAGAAATATAAAACATCACTTTTTGCAGCTTCTCCAGAGGAAATTAGAGAGTTATCCGTTTTGCTACTAGAGGCAGAAGTAAAGTATGCAGCTTTGCAAAGTGCATTTAATAACACAAAAGAAGTAGTTCTAGATTATGAAGCTCGTTTTAATGAACTTCCTAACCAAACTATTAGCTTTGCAAGATACCAACGTGAATTAAACGTTTACGAAAAACTTTATATATTAGTTGAAGAGAAGTATCAAGAATCTATGATTGTTGAGCAATCAACCGCTGGTAATGTGATAATAATAGATCCAGCAATTCGTCCGTTAGAACCATCAAAACCTAATAGAAAACTTATTGTAATTATAGGTTTAATACTTGGATTGGGAATTGGTTTCGGGTTTGCATTCGTTAAAGATTTTATGGACAACACTGTACAAACTCCAGAGGATATTCAGAAGAAAAACATTAACGTGCTTGGTTGGATTCCAAAAATTGAAGGCGTTGCAGATAACAAAGAGTTTGAATTTATAATTGCAAAAAAATCAGATTCAATTTATAGTGAGGCTTTTAGGGCATTGCGAACTAAAATTCAATTTGCTAAAATTGATAAACAAAGAATTAATACAATTCATGTTACATCTTCAACACCTTCTGAAGGTAAGACAACTGTCTCTGTAAATATTGCTGGTAGTTTTGCTCAAACAAACAGAAAGACTGTTATTGTTGATTGTGATTTGAGAAAGCCTAGAATGCATAAAGTATTTGGTGGGCAAAGATATCCAGGCTTTACTGATTATTTCCTTGGGAATACTGAATTTGATGATATTGTTCATCATTCTGAACTAGCAAATCTAGATTATATTACGGCTGGAACAATTCCTCCAAATCCATCTGAAATATTAGGCTCTCAGCAGATGGAAGCTTTTATTGAAAAATTGAAAGGTATTTACGATTTAGTTGTTATAGATTCACCTCCGATTATTGCTGTAACTGACTCAGAGATTCTATCAAGAATTGCCGATGCATCTATTCTAGTTGCTGCTGCTGGTGAAACTGATATTGAGCTAATGACTAAAGCCGTTGATTTAATGACTCATGAAAATAAATCATTTATTGGAGTTGTGTTAAATAAATTTAGTTATCGTAGTGGATATGGTTCATATTATAAATACTACTACTACTATTCACACAACAAAGAGAAAGCTAAAGTGAAGCACAAAAATAAAAAAGCATAATTATTAAATAAGCCCTCTCTTTGAGTGCTTTGTTTTAAATAGATAAAATATTTTCACATACTAACATCTGTCTAAAATAATTTTACTTTTAATTTGATTATAAAACCGATAAGCAATTTTAATGATATGTTCATTTTTGTCTTGACACAAAAACGAACCAAAAAAGTCAAGACTTAATAAAATCAACTAAAAATCACATGTTTTATCTTGAAAAACATGAACTCACTCTGTTCAAACACCATGTTTTTCTTAGCGAATAAAATTTATGGTTTTCTTAACGTTTATTGAAAGATTATGAATATAATCATTTAAAGAAGTTATGCGGAGATTGAATCTGCTGAAACAGATTATCCGAACTTAACTTTTCATTATTCACCATAATAAATAATGGTGCTGTTTTAATTCAATAAAGTTAAAGATATTATTTGAACAATAGGGTTTACACAAAATAGAATTTGAGAAGTATCATAATAAATTGTGGTGTGGTTTTATTCCCATTAAGCCATTGGTATTGATAGACCTTAAAATTTGCATTCATTATTTCTATTTAAAGTTTTATTTTTACATCTGTTGATAACTGAAATTATTTTAGACCATATCGCTCGGTCAATATTATAAAAATGAGGAAGATTATTTTGAACTTTGAAAAGAAAATATTGTGTATTGGTGCTGGTTATGTAGGTGGACCAACAATGACTGTAATTGCTGATAAATGTCCACAGTACAAAGTTACAATTGTTGATATAAATGAAGAGAAAATAGCTGCTTGGCAAACTGATGATTTACCAATCTACGAGCCGGGTTTATTAGATGTAGTTAAGCGTGCTCGCGGAAGAAACCTATTCTTTTCAACAGATATTCCAAAAGAAATTGATGAGGCGGATATAATTTTTGTCTCAGTTAATACTCCAACAAAAACATTTGGTGAGGGTAAAGGAAAAGCTTCTGATTTACAGTATCTTGAGAAGACTGCTCATTCAATTGTTGAAGCATCTAACTCATCAAAAATAATTATTGAAAAGAGTACGCTTCCTGTCCGCACTGCTGAAGCATTAGAGAAAATTCTTAATAGCAATGATAAAGGGATTCACTTTGATGTAATTTCTAATCCAGAATTTTTGGCTGAAGGAACAGCTATACGAGATTTAGAAAACCCCGATAGAGTTTTAATTGGTTCTCGTGAAACGGAGGAGGGATTAAAAGCTCGTCAAACTATTGTTGATATTTATAAGAACTGGGTTGCTGACGATAAAATAATTAGAAGCAATGTATGGAGTTCTGAATTATCTAAACTTGTAGCTAATGCTTTTCTTGCGCAAAGAATTTCATCAATAAATTCTATCTCTGCCTTGTGTGAAAAAACTGGTGCTGATGTAAGTGAGATAAGTCGTGCAATAGGTGCTGATTCTAGAATAGGGAATAAATTCCTAAATGCTTCAATTGGTTTTGGTGGTTCGTGCTTCAAAAAGGATATCCTTAATTTAGTTTATATCTCAGAATCACTTGGCTTAACAGAGGTTGCTGAGTATTGGGAAAATGTAATTAAGATGAACGATTATCAAGAGAGACGATTTGTTAAGAGAATGTTAGAAACAATGTTTAATACTCTTGCTAATAAAAAGATAGTTCTCTTTGGATTTGCATTTAAGGCGAACACTGGAGATACGAGAGAGACACCAGCATACTACGTAGCGAAAATGTTATTGGAAGAGCATGCTAACGTTTATATTACAGATCCAAAAGCTCTTAAGAATGCTAAGATAGATTTAGCAGAGTTCGGTGATAGAATTAAATATGTAGATGATCCATACGAAGCTGCAAAGGATGCCGATGCAATTGCGATAATGACTGAGTGGGATTTATATAAAGAGATAGATTACAAAAAAATATACGATAGCATGAGAAAACCAGCTCATCTTTATGATGGAAGAAATATACTTGATAATTCCAAAATTAAAGAAATTGGTTTTGATGCTCATACCATTGGAAAACAATAATATTTAATACAATTAGTCTCTTTCTTTTGTCCACGTGATAAAAGAGCTATGCTGTCAACTTAAGCAGAATCATTCTCATTAACCCACTGATTTACTGTGAGCACTTGAGAGGTCAATAATTGTTATAACCAGTTTGTTGGTTTATCAACATAAAATTAGGGAAACCAGCAAACTAGTTAGATTTTATTCTTTTTTATGTTGTATTCTAATTTCTGAAGCAATTGGTTAATGATAGAATATACTTTAGTTGACACCATTGGATAAAAGAGTGCGGGAATGCTTGCTATACAAGGGACAAAAATTAGAGAAAAATAATTTCGCACATTGAAGAGAGTTAATCCTCTCTGAAATCATTTATGATTAAACCCTTCTCTTCTTAACTAGACTCTTGACCAACAATATATCAATAAACTTGGTTGCTATTTCTAATATGCTTTGTTTTGGATAACCCTGTCGAATTACTTTATACGTGGGTGTTTTAGTCTTTTTTGTCTCTTTATCAAGGGAATTAATATGGTTTAAAATCAACTTGATTTTGGGGTGTTATAATAATAGGTTTTGCATAAACAATTAATAAGGTTCATGGAATTTTACAACGATTATCCTGAAGAGTTTAACGAATTTGCATTTGACGATGAGGAACTCTTAGCTAGAATAGAAAACAGTCTATCTTGGATTGATGATGGCATTGCCATTCTCAATATAGAAAGTATTGAAGAGACTATTCAGCTATGTGTTGAAAATGATTTTGTTGATGAAGGCTTGCTTTTGGTGGATGCCATTTTGGAAATCTATCCATGTAATTCTGAGTTCTTGCAATATAAAGGAATCTTGTTAAACAATAAGTTTGAATTTGCAGATGCATATTTTGCATTCCAGAAATCCCTTTCTCTAAATCCAAATGATGTGGAAACACTAATCAACAAATCAATTGCAGAGGAGAATTTAGATCTAATTGATGATGCTATCGAGTCATTAGAAGACGTTCTTAAGATTGAGCATTCAAATGATGAGGCTTTTTACAGTTTAGGATTTCTTTACGAAAAAGTAAGCCAATTTGAAAATGCAATTGACCATTTTAATAAAGCTGTTGAGCTTGATCCATTATTTGCTGAAGCTTGGTATGAGCTTGGGTATTGTTACGAATCTGTCGAGAAATTAGAAGATGCACTTTTAGCTTATGATAAGTATCTGGAAATTGAACCATACAGCTATTCGGGTTGGTATAACAAGGGTATCGTACATGTAAAGCAATCTAAATTTAAAGAGGCAATAGAAGATTTTGAACTTTCAATTGCAATTAAGGATGATTTTTCAAGTTCGTGGTTTAACTGTGGCGTTGCTTATGCTAACCTAGAGCAATTTGAACCTGCACTTGAGAACATTAAAAATGCTGCTAAATTTGATAAAAATGATGAAGCAATTTGGTATACTCTTGGTCAGACTTATGAAGATTTAGAATTGTATGAAGATGCAATAAAGTCATATACCAAAGCCTTGCAAATTGAAAATAATTTTTTTGATGCTTACTTAGCTCGTGCAGTTTGTTTTAATAATATTAAGAAAACAGGATTAGCTTTAGAAGATATAAAGAAAACAATTTCACTTTATGAGTCTTCTACGGAGGCTTGGCAGACAAGAGCTAAAATTGAAATGAACATGGGGGATTTTCACTTAGCAATTGATAGCCTTAAAAAATTGTTATCTATTGATGATAAGAATTTTGAGGCGTGGAGCGATCTTGCTGATATCTATTCTGAAATGGGTGATTGGAAAGAGAGTATTAATGCATTTAATGTTTGTACCAAGTTACAACCAGAGAAAGCTAGTTCTTACTACGGAATAGCAAAACAAAAAATATTACTGAGTGAAAATAAGGAAGCCATTGAATATCTCAAATCATCTTTTGCATCAAATCCAAATATTAGAAATGAGATTTCGAAAGATTTTCCCGAACCATCTCAAAGTAAAAGAACATTATAATAAAGGGCACTATGCATTCATCAGTTTCAATAAATAGTAACACAAAAATAGTAGGTGTAATTGGGCATCCTATAAAGCATACCCTTTCTCCTGCAATGCACAACTATGCTTTTAATAAGCTTAACCTCGATTATGTTTATCTTCCGTTTGATATCTCTTCAACTGGCTTGAAGGATTCGTTAAAAGGCATGATAGCATTGGGTATTAAAGGTATTAATGTAACCATTCCTCACAAAGAACGAATTATGGAATATATGGATGAACTCTCTGACAGTGCAAAAATAGTTGGGGCTGTAAATACTGTTGTAAATGATAATGGAACGCTAATAGGATATAATACTGATGTTAATGGTATTATAGAAACATTAAAAGAATTCAAAGATGATATCAACGGAAAAACTGTTAGTGTTTTAGGGGCTGGTGGTGCTGCAAGATCCGTTATATATACTCTTATTAATAATTTTAATGTGAAGAAGATTAATATTATTAATCGTACTGTTGAAAAAGCAGAATCATTAAAAGATTATTTCTCTTCTAAAATGCTATTTGAAAAGATTAAAACCTACGAATTGATTCCACCAGATGTCACTGAAATTCTAGCTAAATCTAAATTAATTATTAATGCTTCTTCTATTGGGATGTCTCCAGAAGATGATGACTCCCCAACCACAATTCCAGAATCATTTAGTAATAATCAAATTGTGTTTGATATTGTTTATAATCCCAGAGAGACAAAATTTCTGGCTTTGGCTAAATCGCAAGGAGCTTTAACTATTAATGGATTAAAGATGTTTGTTGAACAAGGTGCAAAGTCATTTGAATTGTGGACAAACGAAACAATGCCTACAGATCAAATTTCAGAGTTGTTAAATAAAGAGTACGATCTTTAATTACTTGATGTAGCTTCTATTTTTAAACCCTCTTCATTATAAAGAATCTCCGATTTTAATTCCCCTTGAGAATAGATAGCCTCACGTTTTATTAAACCGTTACTGTGATAAGAGTAAAATGCACCATCCGGTAGATCGTCTGTAAACTTACCATAATCCGAAACCTCACCACTTAAAAAATACCATGTTGCAAATCCCATTTTCTTTCCATTCAAAAAATCAATTTTAGATTTTAGATTTCCATTTTCATAATAAGTCGATTCAATTCCAATTGTTTTTCCGGCAATATATTCTCGTTCTTCTTTCAACTGACTATTTGAATAGAACGTTCTCCATATTCCATTTAATGAATCATTGTTATAATTTGTTTCTTTAATTAAAATTCCGCTATCATTATAGATAATACTCTTACCTTGTTTTTTACCTTTCAGATATTCAAGCCACTCAATAATAATTCCATCATCAGTATATTTACTAGAGACCCCATTTAATTCGCCATCTGTATAATTTTTTTCAAATTCTAAAAATCCATTTGAATAATAGTATCTATTTCTTCCATTCAAATTTCCATCCTTAAAACTTTGCTCAGATTTTAAAAATCCATTTCCATAATACTCACTGAAATTCTCTTCTACCTTTGCTGCTCTTGATCCATATTCATATTTAAGGCGCATTATTACTTGTCCATTAAGATAAGTATCAATCACTCTAATGGATCCATCAGGGTAATAAATGTACGAAGTTCCATCCAGTTTGCCATCTTTATATAGGGCTTCGAGGGCTACTTGCTTAAAGTCATAATAGACTTTTGTTAAACCATCCATTTTCCCATTTTTATAATTTCGCTCAACTTCAAGTCGTCCATCTTCAAAATATATTTTTGAAAGTCCATCCAACTCACCATTTTTATAATTCCAAATTCCCTGCAACGCCCCCTCTTTATAATATGTTTTTGTAAATCCATCTTGAATGCCATTGTTGTAGAAGGGTTCAGACCACAATTCACCCGTCCCATAATACCACTGTGATTTTCCCTCAAGTTTTCCATGAAGATAATTCCAGCGCATGCTTAAGGTTTCATCTTCAAAGTACCAGAGAGAAGTACCTTCTTCTAGACCATTTATGAATGACCAGTCTTTCCATAAAATTCCAGTTTCATAATATTCTTGATAATTTCCATCTTTCACATTGTTTACATACTCGCCATAGGTTTTAATTTTACCATTATTAAATCTTTCAATGATAATTTCCTTTTCTGTGGAAGTGATTTGAGCAGCGAGAGGAACTGTGAAGAGTAGGAAAATACTGAGTATTGATTTCATATAGAATTAATTTTATGTTTTTTGTTATGAATTAATTGTTAAATATTTGAAAGCAAAATATATAATTCCATTATAACATTTTAACAAAAATATTTAACTTTAGAGGGTGGAATAGAATTGCTCCGTTTAATTTTTACTGTACAAGTTTTATTCTACTATCCAACTATTAAATATCATTGAGGCGGTAATGTTTGAAACAGAAAGAATTGTTGAATTTGGAATGTGCGATAGTGGAGGTGTTTTATTCTTTGCCCGAATATTTGAGCTAACCCACTCTGCATATGAAGAGTTTATTTTACGAAGTGATTTAGTGAATAATTATTTTGAAAATGAAGAAATAGCTATCCCATTAATAAGGGCAACGTCCGATTTTCACAAGCCAATAAAATTACATGAAGTTTTGAAAATAAACATTGTGGTTTCCAAAATTGGCAATTCATCGTTTCAACTTACAACTACTTTTTTGGATGAACTAGTAAATGCAAAGGCAATTGTTACAACTACACATGTCTTTGTCGATAAAAAGGAATTTAGAAAGGTGAATATACCAGATGAGTTTTTAAGTTTACTTAAAAAAAATGAATAGTAATTTGGCTGCAAACCTTAAAGGTCAACTGTATGGGTTGAGTGAAATGAGATGAAATTTTTATGTGAACAAAAACATTATCAACTTCTGATGACCTTTAAGGTTAAAAGAAAAAACTGAATTGAACTTTTATTTTAATAGCCCTCTTGCTTTTTCGAGATCCACTTTCCCCAGCGTTCTCTTTGGTATTTCATCAACAACCAATATTTTCTTTGGAATTTTAAATGATGCAATATTTAGTCTTAAGTTTTCTATGAGTTTGTTTTTTTCAAACTTGGTGTTCTTTTCTAATACAAGTATAGCAACAGGTATTTGCCCCCACTCACTGCTTTCAATAGAAAAAACAAATGACTCAAGAATTCCATCATATTTATTTAGCAATACTTCCACTTCACGTGGATCAATGTTTTCGCCACCAGAAACAATTAAGTCAGTTCTTCGAGCCACTACAAACAATCTACCATCTTCATCCAAACATCCATAATCGCCAGTTAAATAGTAGCCTTTATGAATTTTACTATTCCAGTTTGTGTCATCATTCAAGTATCCTTTTGCTATGGTTGGACTTTTAATAGCAATCTCTCCTACTATACTTGTGGTTACGCTGTTTTTTGATTCATCCAAAATATTAATCTCGACATTTTCGAGGGCCTTACCTGCAGAGGCTGGATGAGTTTCTAATTCTGCTCCACTACAAGCAGTAACCATTGCGGTTGTTTCAGATGACCCATAGACTTTTACTATAGGCCAATTATTTTGGAAAGCAGAATGAATAAGTTTATCATCACTAGGTCCACCTCCCAAAAACAGATGTCTCATATTTTCATTTGGAGAAATCCCAGTTTCGATTAATCGCTTTAACATAATAGGAACAAAGGAAATAATCGTTGGATTATCTTTTCCCATTGATTTTACTATATCATCTTGCTTAAGTGACTTTGGCAAAACCAAAGTGCCGCCAGAGAGCAAAGAACGATTTATTATTGCAAAACCACCAATGTGGTAAAACGGAAGAGAGGCTAAATATTTATCCTCACTAGAGAAATTAAATTCTTGTGCTTCAGAAATATAGCTTTGATAAAGATTGTCGTTTGTTGTCTCAACGCCTTTCGGTTTTCCCGATGAACCCGATGTGAAAATTATAAGCGCAGTATCATTGGGATTTGTTCTGTTTTTATATTTTAACACTTCACTATTTGACTCAATTTTCATTTCAATTGCTGGCATATCAAAACGAGAGTTCTTAAACTCATCGCTTTTAAGAATCTTTGAACCTCCAACGGATTTAAGAATTGATAAAACTTCTTTCTCCTTTAAGCGAGTATTTATTGGTACTGGAATAGCATTGATTCTCCATAAGGCAAATACTGAGATAACATATTCAATCGAATTGTTACTAAATATTGGTATTCGCTCTTTCGGTTTTATTCCATTGTCTAGAAAATAGTGTGCCGTTCCATTAATTAATTTTGTAAGCTCAGAGAAACTGAGACTCCTTTTATCATCAACAATAGCAATGGTATTGGATGTCATATAGCAATACCGTTAAACTTTGGAGGGTAGTTCTTTGGATCGAATAGCATTTCTCCCTTGGAGACCAAATAATCATCCGTTCCTAAATCATCACTAAAATATGACGCGGTATTTAATCCATGAGCATGATTCCCTTTTACAAATGACGCTAGTAAAACCAGCGCTGAACGACCAATTACAGATTCAAAAGCTGATGAAATAATTATTTTCTTACCCAGATTTTCCGCAGATTTAATAAGTGTGATTGCTTGAATTATACTTCCAAGGAGAGAGGGTTTAAGTACAATGGTTGTGATATTTGAACGTTCTATAATATCTTTTGCTTCTGCAATATTGTTTATTGATTCATCAATGGCTATAGGAATTGGACTGAAATCGGAAAGCATTACCAATTCATCAATACTCTTAACTGGTTGTTCAATGAATTCGATTTTCTCTTTGGGTAGGTTGTTAACTGCAAACTCAGCTTGTTGGTAATTCCAATTTCCATTTATATCTAATCTAATTTTAATTGAGTCATCAATACGATTAGTGATTTGTTTTATTAATTCACAATCATCTTCAACTGAGTTAACTCCAAGTTTTATTTTTATAGTTTTAACATCCTTAACTAACAGATTATCAATTTCTCTAAATGTATCTTCTTTCGATTTAATTCCAATTATTCCATTTACAGCGACTTTTTTTTCGTGTGTTAGTAAAGAATTTAATTCCTTTCTCTTAATGAGTAAAGAAATAACCGCCTGTTCAATTCCAAAAAGAAGCGAGGGCAAATTTGAAATCGAGTGCAATTCATTTATTAAATCGAACTCCTCCTTATTTGCAGATTTACTAATTATACCATAGTAGAGTTTATTTAGTGCAATCTCACATTCATCAAGTGTTTCGGAACTAAACCCTGGCAGCGGGGAGACTTCTCCATATCCGATAAAATTATTTTCATCAATTATTTTAATAATAAACCCAGTTCTAGATTCAATAGTAAAAGAAGAATTTCTTAGTGGTTCATTCAACTCAAGAGTGAAGGGAGAAAATGTAAAATCATGAATTATCATAATATAATTCCAACGGAAAAAAGGAGTGAGTATAAAACAGAAAGTTTCGCTGTAAGTTCAAGAGTTTTATTTAGTTCTTGTCCATCTAATCTGTTCATATCAATCTGTAATTTTATAGCTAATGGTAACGTCAGCATAGGGAGTAGAATAAAGGGAGTAGTGTCATATTTAAAATATAGAAAAAGTGGTACTACAAATGAAACCAATATTGAGACAAAGTATTGAATAAGAGAGAACCGTTTTCCAAACTTTACTGTTAATGTGTTTTTGTTTTTCTTTTTATCCTCATCTGCATCACGGTAATTATTTACAACTAAAATATTTGTAATTAATAATCCAATAGGAATTGAGGCAAATAAAGCAAACTGTGAATATTCAATTGCTTGAACGTAATAGGTGCCAACTGTTGCCACAAATCCAAAAAAGAAAAAAACAAAAACATCTCCAAGTCCATTGTAGGCAAGTGGATATGGACCAGCCGTGTAGGCATAACCAGAGATTATGGAGAGCACGCCGACTAGCAGAATAATCCAACCAGCTAAGTAAACAAGATATAAACCTAGGACAAATGTAGTTCCAAAGGTTAAATAAATTGCAAACTTCATCTGAGTTGGCGAAACCCAACCAGCCGCTAAAGCCCTTGTTGGGCCAACTCTGTTTTCATCGTCTGTTCCCTTTAAGTAATCATATAGGTCATTAACAAAGTTTGTACCTATTTGAATAAGAACTGAACAAATCAACGCTATTAAAGCTGCAATTAAATTGAGCTTATTAGCACTAATAGCTACGGCAGTTCCTACTAAAACTGGCGCAACAGCAGCGGGTAACGTTTTAGGTCTACTAGCAAGAAGCCATATTCTAATTTTATTTTTCACAAATTGTCATATTTATTATAAACACAAACTTAAATTATCTAGTTGCAATATAAGAATAATAGGAACGCAGATTTTTATGATTATTATGGAAAAGCATGATTGAAACGATTGTGTTTAAAGTTGAGACGATGCGGTGCATCGTCTTAGCAAAGCAATTGCTTATATTTATCATGATTAATCTGCGTTTATCAGTGTCCCATGTTTTTGTTTTTTCAATGTCGTGTAAATGCCGTTACAAAGCAGTTGATTTATTCCAAAAGGTAGTTTAGTTTTGAGGCTAATAGAATGGAGAAGAAATGAACCAGCACGAAATAGGACGCAAGCTAACAGAGCTTAGAAAGAACAAAGGTTTAACTCAAGAGGAATTGGCAATTAGATGTGGAGTTAATGTTCGAACAATTCAGAGAATAGAGACAGGAACTGTGAGTCCGAGGATTGCAACATTAAAACTAATTGGCGCTGAGTTGGATTACGAAATTCCATTTGAAGAAAACGATGACTCAAAATTTTGGTTATTAACACTACATTTATCTAATTTTATTTCGTTTCCAATAATCCCGTTAATAATATGGGCTATGAAAAAAGATGAAAACCCAGAAATAGATAGACATGGAAAAGATGTAATCAATTTTCAAATTAGCATGATGATTTATCTTTTTGTTTCTGCTTTTCTTGTTTTTCTCATAGTCGGAATTGTTCTGCTCCCTCTTCTTGGTATTTACATTACCTTTATAACTATAATCAATTCAACAAAAGTGGTAATGGAGCAAGATTACAAATACTATTTCACTATTAGATTTATTAAATAGTTAATAGGTCTCTGTTTTTTTTCTGTTAAAGCTAAGGGAATTTCGGTGCACCCTAAAATAGCTGCATGAGCACCTCCCTGTTTAATTAATGGATTATTTGCTTTATTAGTGAACCTCTCCCACTAATAAATTTATTTTTCATCTAATTTATTTTCCTCAGTCATAAACTAATTTTATTGCAACATCAAAAAATCAAGCCATGTAGGTATGTACAAAGCTCCAAAAGATAAAAAGTCGAGCCATGGAGGTACGTACAAGCCTCCAAAAAGCAAAAAGTGAAGCCGTGCAGGTATGTACAAAGCTCCAAAAGATAAAAAGTGGAGTCGTGTAGGTATGTACAAAGCTTCAAAAAGCAAAAAGTGAAGCAATGTACAAATTTTATAAGCCCAAAACACAAAAAGTGAAGCAATGCACAAATTTTGCATTAGCGATAAAATCTATTATAAGCTCAAATTAGTAGTAAATTATGGAATTGCAGTTTAGGAGAAAAAAGTCTAATTTACATTATTAGTAAAATATTTGTTTAACTACGTTTGGCTATTGAGGGCGAAACAGTTACAAAAATGCCCCTTCTAATTAGTTATGCTATGCGGCGTTAGGCGGTTCAATAATAGGTTATATTTTTAGGAGAAGATAAAATGCCAGAACCTATAACAACTGTTGGCTTAGGAGCGATTGCTGCGTATCTAGGCAAAGATGGCCTTCAAAAACTATTAGGACCAACAGCCGATTATCTTGGAAATGGACTCAAGGATTTTACTCAAAAAAGAGTTGAAAACATTGGTCGTATTTTTCAAAATGCAGAAAAGAAACTTGGAGAGAAAAAAGAATTACTCGGAAGTGTACCACCAAAAGTTTTAAATACTATAATTAATGATGGTTCATATAACGATGATGGTGTTGCTGTTGAATATTTTGGTGGTGTTTTAGCCTCCTCAAAAACTGAACTTGGACGAGATGATAGAGGTGCAACAATGGCAAAAATTGTTGATGGTCTTTCAACATATCAATTACGTACTCATTTCTTAATATATTCAACCATACGGGAATTATTTAAAAACAAAGAATATAAATTTAATATGGAAGATAGAAAGGAAATGGAAGTATTTCTGCCTTTTTCTCATTATTTAAATGCAATGGAGTATTCAGCAGAAGAAAAAGCAAATGTGGATTCATTGTTTAGGCATACGTTTTTTGGTTTAACTAACGATGGCTTAATCGAGAACAACTTCTTGTATGGATCTAAAGAAGTAATGTTGAAAAGGGTGCCAAAAGCTGAAGAAGACGGAATAGTCTGTCAACCATCTGCTTTGGGTGCTGAATTATTTCTATGGGCATTTGGTAAAGGCAATAGTTCTTTAGCTTTTATTTTTAGCGAAAATTTTGATCCTTCGCTTGAAAACATGCCAAACATTGTGACAAACTCAATTACAACAAAAAAAACATAACTCAAGCATCAACCGTTATATGGTAAAAATTATGGCAAAAAATACATCCGTGTCGTCTTTAGATTATTTTGTTGGGGGAGTTTCAGCTTGTGCAATATTTTCAATGAATGTTGACGCAATTAGATTGCTACTAAATACAAGAAATAGAAATCGCATGTACACTTCAACAAAACATGAATTAAGCTTAATTGGTTTAGTTGGCTATGTGGAAGCATTTTTTAAGGATCATTTTGCTTCTCTTATAAATATATATCCTAGATTATTATTTAATTTGAAAGAAAACCATTTTGATGTAAATATTGACTTATGCACGTTACTGGAGTTGAATCTTGTTACATCAAATCAGTTTTATGGTTTTGTTATTACAGAAACATATGATTTTGGAACGCCCAATAAAATCAATTCTTTATATATGGCTCTACTAAAGAATAGCCCATTTTCTTCGGATGAGAAAAAACATTATGAAGATTTAATTAGTGACAGAAATCTCATTATTCACCATAATGGTATTTATACATCAAAATACAAAAAAG
>CBDUTO010000097.1:0-17692 GCA_965370315.1 uncultured Melioribacteraceae bacterium | reverse complement strand
TTCTTGTCTATTCTGTAATTTCAAATGGATGTGTCGGGAGTTGAAAAGATTGTGGCCAAGAGAAATTAGGATTTGAAAAAATGACAGTCATTGCGATACAGATTTATCGGGTGAAGCAATCTGCAGGAGATTGCAACGTCGTTCAAACAACGAACTCCTCGCAATGACAATTCTCGTTAGGAATTATAAAATGATAAAAAAAATAAAATATGTTCCTCCAAAGTTATTTGAAAAAATATTTTCGAAGACTATTTGGAAATCCCAAGTATCTAAAGTCCTTTTTACTTTTGATGATGGTCCTAACCCTGCCACCACTCAAATTATTTTAGATAAATTAAATGAGCATTCTATTAAAGCAATATTCTTTTGCGTTGGTGAAAATATTGCAAGATATCCAGCTTTAGCAAAGCGAATTATAGATGAGGGGCATTTAATTGGTAATCATACACAATCACATAAAAATATTAATTTTTTTAATAGAGGCGCAAATGAATCCATAGTTAAATGTTCGCAAATAATTGAGGAATTTGTGGGAGTTAATCCGAATTATTTTAGACCTCCACACGGACGTATTGGAATTAGAACTGAAAAATTAATGAAACAAAATAATCTTAAAAATGTAATGTGGTCTTTGTTAACATATGATTATAAAAATGATATTAAAATTGTTAGATTTGCTGTTGATAAATATTTAAGAAAAGATTCTATTATTGTGTTGCATGATAGTAACAAATCAAAACTAATTATTGAAGAGTCAATTAATCTTATTGTGGAAAAAATCAAATCGAATGGATATGAAATTGGAGAACCTACTGAATGTTTGAAATAATATTTCTGATAATTTCATCAATATATTTTATGTCAACCATGATTGTAATTATTGGTGCTTCAAAAACATTCCCAAAATTGATGGAAGATAAATTACCAACAATTTCAATTATTGTTGCAGCTAGAAATGAAGAAGAAAATATTATGGAGTGCATACAATCACTCGATAAACTTGAATATCCTGAAGAAAAAATTGAAATAATTTTAGTCGATGATAATTCCACAGATGCAACTGGAAAAATAATAGATGAATTTATTCATGGAAAACCAAAGTTTATAAAAGTAGTTTCATCTAATAAAAGGGGTGACTTAAAAGGTAAAACTCTTGCCATTGCTAACGCAATTGAATTTGTAAAAAATGAAATAATTTTAACAACTGATGCTGATTGTGTTGTCTCTCCAAAGTGGGCTAAAACTATTGCATCATATTATATTGACGATAAAGTAGCAATTGTCAATGGCATGACAAATCAATTTGAAACTAATAGTTTTGCAGCAATGCAATCTGTAGATTTTATTTACCTCTTATCAACTGCTAGTGGTACTATCAACATTGGCAAACCAATGAGCTGTATCGGAAATAATATGTCTTACAGAAAATCTGCTTATGATGAAGTTGGTGGATATGAAAACCTGGAGTTTTCAGTAACAGAGGATTTTAGATTGTTAATAGCAATTAATAATTTGAAAAAATATAAAATACTGTATCCTATTGATAAAGATTCATTGGTTACTTCGAAAGCTTGTAAAAGTGGTAAAGAACTTTACCATCAAAAGAAAAGATGGTCAGTTGGTGGTCTGGATAGTGAACCTTCTGGTGCTGTTTTGATATCAATTGCTTTTGTTACAAATTTAATGATGTTTGTATCGTTGCTATTTTTCTCTAAAGCAATTTTCACACTTATGGCTTTTAAAATAATTATAGACTACTTTTTTGTTTTTCCAGTACATCAGAAACTGGGATTAAAATTAAAATTAAAGAACTTCCTTTTGTTTGAACTCTATTTTCCCATTTATGTAGTGGCTATGCCATTTATTCTTCTCTTTTCAAGAAAAGTTTATTGGAAGGAGAGAGAATTTGTTTAATAAAAAACATTCTCCTATTATTCATATAGTATTATTTATTGCTACAATAGTTACAACACTAGTTGCAGGTACTGAGTGGATTACTGGGAAATCTGGACCACATGATATTCTCAATCTAGCAGTGGCTCTTCCATATTCTTTTTCAATTATGTTTATTATTGGAGTTCATGAATTTGGACATTATTTTGCAGCACGCTATCACAAGGTTGATGTAACTCTTCCATATTTTATCCCATTTCCACCGTTGGCTGGTTTTCTAAATTTTGGAACTATGGGAGCTGTAATTAGAACTCGTTCAATAGTTGTTAAAAACAAAGCTATGTTCGATATTGGAGTTGCTGGACCTCTTGCTGGATTTGTTGCTGCAATTATTGTTTTAATTTTTGGTTATTCCAATCTTCCTAGCCCCGATTATATATTAGCCATTCACCCAGATTATTTTACACCTAGTTATGGAAAGGATGTTATAAGTTTACAATTTGGTAGTTCTATTCTATTTGAATTATTTAATTCAATCTTTAACACCCCAACTAATTTTATTCCACCTATGAGTGAAATCTACCATTATCCATATTTAACAGCTGGCTGGCTTGGTCTATTTATAACAGCTATGAATATGATTCCAGTTGGTCAATTGGATGGTGGACATATTGTATACAGTATGTTTAATGTTAAAAAGCACGAAGCTATAGCCTCAATTTCAATGATAATTATGATACTCCTTGGAATAGTTGGTGCGCTAGATACTTTTCTAGAACTTGGGTTTAACTTTGGATGGACAGGCTGGCTCTTCTGGGCATTAATTCTAAATTTTGTAATAAAAGTAAAACATCCACCTGTTATGAATTTTCAACCACTAGATTCTAAACGAATGATGCTTGGATATTTAAGTCTTTTCATTTTAGTTATTTCGTTCACCCCATCACCATTTGTGATTTCGTTTTAATTAGGATAAATAAATCACTTGACAATAAAATTTCATCTATTTAACTTTTGCCCTGCTAAAATAAAGGAAATGATTTATAGAATAATTGCTACCGTAATACGTTAAATTTTTAATTTATTGTTACATAATTTGCACAGAGCGATTATTTTTATAAGAGGTTTCCTGTTTTTGCATCTAGTCTACCTTAAAGATCCCTCTGTAATTTTTTAATTTCAAGTAAACGAGAAAACAAATGAGAAAACTAGTTTTTATTCTTCTTTTATCTTTCATACTTTTTGGTTGTGATGGTGTCGAAGATTCTATTGTTGATCCTAATGATGTGGAGTTCAGTGTTACTAGTATAGTCGCTCCCACAACTTTAGAGTATTCTGGAAGTGACACAAAACTAAATACAGTTATTACATTTTCAGACTCCGAATCACTTCTTCGAGTTTGGATTAGTCTTGCTTCGCAAGATGGTACTTTTGACATAACGTATAATCAAGAAATGGAGAAAATCACTGAGAATGATTATTCAACTTCAATTCTGATGGATGAGGAGATGCCAAGTTTGGCTTACACGATTGACTATTATTATGAAACTGAAGTGCAAGCGGAGAAAAAAATTGCCTCGCATAATTTTGAATATGACAATATGCAGAGTTACGTTGCACCAGTAATTTCGAATCCATTATTCTATTATATGGATGATGAGCCAACTTTACTTGATACTCTTCAAAATAATAAAGAATTTATTTTTTCGATTCAGGTAACTGACGTTAATGGATTAAGTGATATTGACTCAGTTTATACTGATTTCTATTCACCAAATAATCCATCTGCATTTAGATTTATACTCTTTGATAATGGTGATGAGTTAAACGGTGACGAAGTTGCTGGAGATGGAATTTATTCGGGCAAAAATATTTTTGTTGGAGCACAAGGTGAAAGAAAATTTGAATTTTGGGCACGAGATAGAGCTGGTTTATTAAGTAATATGATTACTCATAATTTGGTGGTGAAATGATAAAACGAATATTTATATTGCTAACTATTTCCACTACTTTATTTGGGCAATATTCACCTAATAGTTATCAACTAGGTGAAACAAAATTGGCTAAAATTAGTGCCGCAACTCCTTCAAGTAATTCTATACAAGATATTATTACAAGTGATGATTTAATAATTCTTGGAACCTCTCGGGGTTTGAGTATTTCAGATGATAATGGTACGGACTGGAAAAATTTCTATGATACTGAACCATTTGGGACAGATGGGTCTATATCAATAGGATATGAAAATGGTGTTATTTGGACTACTACTGGAAGATCAACAGAAGTAGAAGGTGGTTCAATTTTACCAGAAGGTACAGGAATAAAATACTCCACTGATGGTGGTATAATGTGGACTTCAATTCCTCAGCCTGTTGATGATCCTGGTGATTCCTTAATTACTTATGGCATTAATACAATTCGTGCTTTACCAGTTACAGTAGCAATACAGAACATATCTTATGATATTGCATTTACAAAAAATACAATTTGGATTGCATCATGGGCCGCTGGTTTAAGAAAGTCTTCAGATATGGGAGAAACCTGGGAAAGAGTTGTACTTCCTCCAGACACACTTGATTCCATTAGTCCAAATGATACACTTGATTTTACTCTGCAACCAGTAGCAGGAGCATTTGGAGATGAATCATGGCTAAATCACAGTGCTTTTTCTGTAATTGGTGTAAACGACTCAACACTTTATGTTGGAACTGCCGGGGGAATAAATAAATCAACAGATAATGGAATTAGCTGGAAAAAGTTTAATCATCAAAATCAGACAAATCCAATTAGTGGTAATTTTGTTGTTGGTTTAGGTTATAACGAATCAGATAATTCTATTTGGGCTGCAACTTGGAAAGCTGAAGGTTTAGAAGAATATTGGGCTGTTAGTCATTCATCTGATGGTGGTGCAAATTGGGAAGTAACTTTACCAGGCGAGTATGCACACAATTTTGGATTTAAGTATTTAAGTGATGGCAGTTCTCATGTTTTTGTTCCTACAGATAGAGGAATATTCAGAAGTAGTAACAATGGTGGAACTTGGGTTCAACCAACATCTATAACGGATTCTTACACAAATGTGCCAATAGCTACCAGCATATTTTATTCTGTAAATCCACACCAACTAAATGCGACAGATTATCATATTTGGGTAGGTTCAAATAAGGGTTTATCAAGATTGACTGAAACAAATGGTTTTTGGGAAGGGGATTGGAAAGTTTACCTAGCTTCTTCAGAAGTGAAATCGGATGAAACTTATGCGTTCCCGAATCCATTTTCACCTGCCCAAGAATTGGTAACAATAAAGTACTCATTAAACTCTGATGCAAAAGTGACAATTCGTATAATGAATTTTAGTATGGAATTAGTTAGAACACTTATTCAAAATACTCAGAGAGGCAGTGGAAATAGATTTGAGTTTTGGAATGGCAAAGATGAATTAGGTAATATTGTAACTAACGGTGTCTATTTCTATAGAATTGATTCGGCTGAACTTAGTGAACCTCTTTTTGGTAAAATAATGGTGTTAAAATGATGAATATAAAAAATGATAAAATACTTGGTGTCATTGCGAGAAGTCCAATCTTTTCTGGACGACGTGGTAGTCTATCACAGATTGCTTCTCCCAAAAAGAAGGTTCGTAATGACTTGGTTTTATTGAATCTAAATCTTTTGGTATTAATTACACTTTTACTTTTTTCCACAAGCACTTTTGCACAATCTGAACAATTTAGTGAAATATCAAGTATGCCCGGTGCGTTCTCCCGAATGGGTTTTGGTGCTCGAGGAATGGGTATGGGTAATGCCATGTCAGCTGTTACAACCGGCAATAAGGTCGCATACTATAATCCAGCATTATCTGTTTTCCAAGAGGGGAACTCTTTTCAATCGTCATACTCATTCTTATCTCTCGATAGAAATTTAAATTTTCTTACTTTTACCAGAAAATTTGAGATTGGTAAAAAGAATAGTGAAGGAGAATTTATTGGTAAACCTAGAGTAGCTGGATTAAGTGCAGGTATTATAAATGCAAGTGTTGATAATTTTGCTCAGAGAGATAATCAAGGAAATATCTCCGGAGAATTAACACCTTACGAAAATCAGTTTTTTGTTGGACTTGCAAATCAGTTCTCTGAAAAATTGACAATTGGCTTTACAGCAAAATTCTACTATTCAAAATTATATGATGAAGTTAACACAAATACTTTTGGAATTGATATTGGTGTTATATATAAAGCCACTGAACAATTAACTATTGCTGCAACTGTCGTTGACCTACTTAGTAAATATGAATGGGACACAACACCAGTTTACGGACAAGATGGTTTTACTATCGATGATAACTTCCCATTACTGATGAGAGTTGGAGCTGCATATAAATTTGAGGATCCAAATTTATTAGTTGCAGTGGAGTTTGAGCATAGTGATGTTGGAACAAACTATCTCCGTTTAGGACTTGAGTATGAAATATACCAAAGCCTTTTCCTTCGTGGAGGTTTAGATAAGTTTGATATTAGCAATACAGCGGTTCCATCACGCCCATCGCTAGGTTTTTCATATTTCCAAGATTTTACTAGTTTGATAGTTGGAATTAATTATGCTTTTGTGTTGGAACCTTATTCATCATATGATCAGCATATTATTGGAATAGATGTTACCTTTTAAGTTGGAAAATAGAATAGTAATAAAATTTTAGATAATTGTCATTGCGAATCCCGTTGTTGGGATGAAGCAATCTACTGCAGATTACTTCGTCATCAAAAAGATGACTCCTCGTAATGACTAAGGAAACATTCCGTTAAAAGAGCGGAACAGGTAAAAAAATGAAAAAAATATTTTTGATTAGTATGATTGCTGCTACTTCTTTATTTGCCCAAAGTGCTGGCAATAGTGGAGTATCGTTTTTAAAGAATGGATTTGGTGCACGTAATATTGCAATGAGTGATCTGGGGGTTGTTGGAGTTAGTGATTTAACAGCCTTAAATTATAATCCTTCATTATTGTCTAAATACCAGGGACCACAAGTGATGATAACTCACAACCAATCAATTCAGGATATGTCATCACAATTGATCGGTGCCAGTTTCAGTCTTTGGGGAATCCCTTTTGCAGTCGGAGTAAATAATACTTCTATTAATGATATTGAAATTAGAACACAACCTGGTGAACCACAATCACAGTTTAATGCACATTATATGTTTGGCTCTCTCTCAACTGGTTTTGAGATAATGCAAAATCTATCTTTTGGTATAACTACAAAATATGTATATGAGAATTTGTTCTCCGATGAAGCTGCTGGCTGGGCTTTCGATTTTGGGTTAAACTATGCTAACATTATTATTGATGGGTTAGACGTTGGAGTATCATATAGAAACATCGGTTCGCTGGATGAATTAAGAAACGAAGCTACAGTACTTCCAACCGACTTACGTATTGGTTTAGCATATGGATTATCAGTTAACTCAATTAGTTCAGAAGTAAATCTAATTGGTGGTATCCAGAAATACACTGAGACAGATGATACGCACATTCATGTTGGCGGAGAAGTCTTCTACGATAGTATAGTTGCAATGCGTTTAGGTTATATGACCGGATATGATTCAAAAGGATTTACTGCAGGATTAGGACTCAATTGGGAAGGACTAAATTTTGATTATGCTTTTACTCCATATTCATATGGACTTGGAAGTGCTCATACAATTTCACTAATGTATTCTTTTTAATTGAATAAAGTTTTAAGTCGAAAGGATATACTTTTGATTCTTTTATCTTTTTAACTTTAGGCACTTATAACTTTCAACTTGGTGCAAGACAATTACTAAAACAAAATTGGAATTTAGATTATAAACAAAAATGCCAAACATCGAAATAATAAAATACAGCAAAGAGTGGAAAGATAAGTGGGATAGTTTTGTTGATGAATCAAACAATGGAACTCTGTTCCATTTACAAAAGTTTTTTGATTACCACACAGAAGGGAAATTCACTTTTAATCACCTCATCTTTATTGAAAAAAATGAGATTGTTGCTTTGTTGCCTGGAGCAATGATTGGCAGTAAGTTCGAATCACCAATAGGTGCAAGTTATGGTTCAATTGTAACTAAAGATATTAAGTTTGAAAAGGCTCTCGAAATAGTTTCCACTTTACTTGAGTATGCTAAAGCAAATGGAATTAAAGAATTCGAATTAACGGCTGCGCCTGTAGTTTACGAAGATAAGCCAAATCAGAATATTGACTTTGCATTACTGTGGCGTGGATTTAACTATTCATTACATTACATAAGTAGTGCAATAAAGCTGGATAAAGAGATTGATATAATCTCACGGTTTCAACCAACAGTTCGTAGAAATATCCGAAAAACTTTTCGTAACTCAGATATTCGTGTTGAAATAAATGAACGTTACGATCAGTTCTATCCAATTCTTCTGAGCAACAAAGAACGTCACGATGTAAAGCCAACACACAGTTTAGATGATTTATTGAAACTAAAAGAGCTTTTACCAAATCATTTAAAACTATTTATGCTTTACTATAAGGACATTCCCATTGCTGGTTCATCTATGTTTTTTGTAAATAAAACTTGTGCCCTCTGTTTTTACAATATGCTCGATTATGAATTTGAGCATCTTAAACCAATCCATAGAATAATGTACGAAGTAGTTAAATATTCAACAGACAATGGTTATAGCTACGTGGATATTGGAGTCTCACAAGATACAAAGGCAGAAAATCCAATGACTCCTAGCATGGGCCTAATTGATTTCAAAGAGAAATTTGATGCAAAGACTGTAATGAGGAATTCTCTCAGCATAAAATTATCATAGTTCTTTTCAAAATTGGTTTAGATTATTTCGTCATTGTGAGGAGTTCCTTCTTGAACGACTTGGCAATCTGATGTAAATTGCTTCTCTCAATAAAGAGGGATCACAATGACATCAACTATTTGGTAAATCTGATATCTTAAAATCTAATTTTAATAATTAAAAAAAATGCAAAAGACTAAATCAGTAACAATCTCATTTTTAGGTAATGCAAATTTTGATACTCGCGTTACAAATCTCACAAACTCGCTCAAAGCTGATGGAATGTATGTCAAAGTAATTTCATTCGATTGGACAACGCCAGATTTCCATACTGTTACTGGTGATACTGCAATTTATAAACTTGTCAAAAAGAAAAACTCAATTCATTATTATCTAACATTTCTAACCATACTATACAAAGAATTGCTAAAAACTGATTCTAAAATTTACATTGCTGAAGATATTTTCACACTACCTATTGTAACGTTTGTGGCAAAACTAAGAGGAGCAAAATTATATTATAACAGTAGAGAGTTTTATGCCTTCCTTGCTGGCCTTAGAAACAAACCTACAATTCAGGCTATAATAAGAATATTAGAAAATTTTTTCATAAAGAAAGTAGATATTGTTTTTGTTACTGGTGATGGCGATGCAGAATTTCTCCAAGATTATTACGGAATTAGCAATACTATTGTAATTAGAAATTTACCTTTAAATCAAAAGGCAAGTGATCCAAAAGATTTCAGAAAGATGCTAAATATCCCTATCTCAAATACCATACTTCTTTATCAAGGAGTAATTTTAGAGGGAAGGGGATTTGAACCTCTTATGCACGCTATGACGAAAATTAAAAATTGTAACTTAGTTGTACTTGGCACAGGAGTGTTTAGAGACAAATATGAAAAACTTGCTGTTGAATTGGAGATTGAAAAACGTATCCATTTTCTTGGAAACATAGATCAAAGTGATTTAATAAACTACACTGCAGGTGCGGATATTGGTGTGTCTCTAATTGAAAACATAAGCAAAAGTTACTACTACGCTCTGCCTAATAAATTGTTTGAGTATATAATGGCTAATATTCCAGTATTAATAAGTGATTTACCACAGATGAAAAAAATTGTGGAAGATTATAAAGTTGGTAGGTTTGTCTCATTAGACACCAATGGTGATTTGGAAAAAATCCTTGCCGAAATGATTAACGACAATGAGAAAATTAATAATTACAAAAGTAAAACAATTGAAGCTTCAAAAGAACTTAACTGGCAGAGGGAATTCGAAAAAGTAAAATATCTATTTATAAGCTAGTTTTTAGTATCTAATAATTTTCTATTCCTTGTTTTAATATATAACTAAATTAATGGAATAGGTTCTTTTATGTAAAATTGGATAGCTAATTTAATTTATCTATATTTTGTTCTTAGTTTTGAAAAGTTTGCCAGGCGCTAGCTAACAGGTTAATGCTCAACTCCGTCAGGTCCGAGAGGAAGCAGCGGTCGGTTTTTAATTTGTGTAGTTAGTTAGCCAGGCATTTTTTATATCCCAATCTCTTAACATACATTAGTTTTCAGTTAAGGAAATCAAAAAATAATGTATAATTATCTTTTAATATAGAAGAATTAGTTCCTTCTTTTATTTGAATAATACCTCTAGTTTTGGGAAAATTATGTAGCTCATTATATAACAACTATTTCTTGATTCTAAACTTCACTTTAATTAAATTTGTATGCTAAATTAGAATTAGAATGTCGATGCAAATAAAATTCACAAATTATAAAGATGGTCTTCATAAATTTGTTTTTGAAACAGGTGTAGAAGAACTTGGTGTTGAGGATAAATTTATCGGCAGTGTTCTGTTAAATTGTGAAATGGATAAATCTTCGACTCAGATTATATTAAATTGTAATCTTCAAATTTCTGCAAAGCAAGTTTGCGATAGATGTAATGCAGAATCTGAAGAAATGATTGTAACAGATTTCAAAAACATCTATTTTCTGACTAGCAATAGAAGTAATGCAGATGAAGATGAAAGTGGGATTTATTATTTAACATCAGAAGATGATAAAATAGATTTATCCAGCGGTACCGTTGAAAATGCTTTGTTAACAATACCCATGAAGGTCCTCTGTAAAGATGATTGTAAAGGTCTTTGTTCAATTTGCGGTGTTAACAAAAATGAAAAAGAATGTGATTGTGTAGCTGATACAAGTAATCCCGTATGGGAAAAGTTATTGAAATTAAAAGGAAAACTAAATTAAAATAAGGTAGTGTTATGGCTCATCCAAAGAGAAAGATATCTAAAAGTAGAAGAGACAAAAGAAGAACTCATTATAAAGCTTCTGCTCCTACATTAACAGCTTGTTCCAATTGTGGAGAAATGAAATTGAATCACAGAGCATGTGCGAGTTGTGGGTACTATGCTGGTCGTTCAATGTTTGTTCCAGAATCGTAAATTAAAACTAAAATGACAAACAACACTAAATCTAAGTGTGCAATTGCAATAGATGCAATGGGTGGAGATTTTGCTCCGCACAATGCTGTTGTTGGTGCAATTGAGGCTTTTCACGAAGCAAAAGATTTTGATTTGTTTCTAGTTGGTAGAAAGGACGAAATTGAGGATGTTATTAATAAGAACAATCTCGATTTCAATTCTGACTATATTGTTCATGCTGATCAAGTAATTGATATGCATGATCATCCAACCGACACTATGAAAACGAAGCGAAATTCTTCCATGGCAGTTGGTGCTAAACTAGTAAAAGAAGGTAAAGCTCATGCTTTTGTTAGTGCTGGTAATACCGGTGCAATGGTTGTTAATTCCATTTTTGGAATGGGAAGAATTAAAGGTGTATCACGTCCAACACTTACAGCACCATTACCAAATAGCAATGATGGCTTCACTTTTTTAGCTGATGTGGGAGCTTTTGTTGATTCCAAACCCCAACATATTTTTGAATTTGCGTTGTTGAGCTCAATTCTATTAAGAGAAATTTATGGAATTGAGAACCCGCGTGTTGGATTAATGAATGTTGGTGAAGAAGATAGCAAAGGATACAAACTTACCACAGACACTTCTAAATTATTAAGAGAATCGGACTTAAATTTTATTGGGAATGTTGAAGGTAACGATATATTTAAGGGTACTGCAGATTTAATTGTTTGTGATGGCTTTATAGGAAATATAATTTTGAAATTTGCTGAAAGTATTCCAAAGTTTTTAAAAGCTGCAATTAAGAATTATTCTAATAAAAGTACCGCTAATAAATTGCGAGTTTCACCATTTGGATTTCCACCAACTAAGCAGGCTTTCAAAGATTCATTAAGTAAAGCAGATCCTGATAATGTTGGAGGATTGCCTCTATTAGGTGTTAATGGAATTAGCATTGTGGGACACGGATCAAGCTCAACTCTTGCTATTAAAAACATGGTTTTAGCTGCAAGAACAATGTATAATAAAAATTTAATTTTAAAAATTGAGGAAGAACTTACTCGCTATGCAGAAAAAAAATAAACTTTACTCAGCTAATATTACTGGTGTTGGTATGTATGTGCCAGAAAAAATTTTAGATAACAAATATTTTGAATCAATTCTTGACACAAATGACGAGTGGATAAGAAGTAGAACTGGAATTAGCGAACGAAGAGTTCTCGAAGAGGGCGGAACAAGCGTGCTTGCAACAAAAGCTGTTGAAGATTTACTTAAATCTACAAACACTGACCCATTAGATGTTGATGTAATTATTGTTGCAACCATTACACCAGATATGTTTTTTCCTGCAACTGCTGCTTTAGTTCAAGATAATGTTGGTGCTAAAAATGCTTGGGGATATGATTTATCTGCGGCATGTTCTGGTTTCCTATTTGCAATGCAATCGGGAACTAGTTTAATTGAAAGTGGTCAATATAAAAAAGTTGTTGTAGTGGGTGCTGAAAAAATGAGTTCAATACTTGATTACACTGATAGAAATACTTGTCTATTATTTGGTGATGGTGCTGCGGCAGTTTTATTAGAACCTTCGGAGGATTTAAGTATTGGTGTTCAAGATTCAATTTTAAGAACGGATGGTTCCGGAAAAGATGCATTATTTATGAAAGCTGGTGGTAGTCTTCATCCATCAAGCCATGAAACAGTTGATAACAGAGAGCATTTTGTTTATCAAGATGGCAAAGCTGTTTTCAAAGTTGCTGTAAAAGGGATGGCTGATATTTCTGTAGAAATTATGGAAAAGAATGGACTTAAAAGTGAAGACATTGCATATCTAGTTCCACATCAAGCAAATCTTAGAATTATTGATGCAACTGCTAAAAGAATGGGAATTCCATCTGAAAAAGTTACAATAAATATTGCAAAATATGGTAACACTACTGCTGCTACAATTCCATTATGTTTAGTTGAATATTATAGAGATGGAAAATTTAAGAAAGGTGATAACCTAATTCTTGCCGCATTTGGTGCTGGATTTACTTGGGGATCAATGCACATTGTTTGGGGAATTGATTAGTGAGCAAAATTGCATTTGTTTTCCCTGGACAAGGATCTCAGTATGTTGGAATGGGAAGAGATTTATATGATTCCTCAAAAGAGCTTATGGATAGTGCTGATTCTGCTATTGGATTCTCATTAACAGATATTATGTTCAACGGTCCTATGGAATCTTTAAAGCAAACCGATGTTACCCAACCTGCAATATTTATGCACAGCGTTGCAGTTCTAAACAAAATTAAAAATCTTAAACCCGATATGGTAGCAGGGCATTCACTTGGAGAGTATTCTGCTCATGTAGCTGCTGGTGCAATTGATTTTATTGATGCATTGAAACTCGTTAGAACTCGTGGTGAAGCTATGCTTCAAGCTGGTATTGAACAACCGGGTACCATGGCTGCAATTATTGGATTAAATCCAGAAAAGGTTGATGAAGTTTGTGCGAAAATCTCAGTGTCTAATATTGTACAGAGCGCCAATTTTAATTCTCCGGGACAAGTTGTAATTTCTGGTTCTGTTGAAGGTGTTCATGAAGCAATGGTAGTATTAAAAGAGAATGGTGCTAAATTAGTTAAAGAATTAGTTGTAAGTGGTGCATTTCATTCTCCCCTTATGGCTTCTGCTAAAGAGAAATTATTATTAAAATTGAATACAACAGAAATCAGTAATACTACAATTCCAGTTTATGCAAATGTTTCTGCAAAGCCAGTTACTGAAAAAAATGAAATTAGTAGATTATTGTTTGAGCAGCTATCTGCGCCAGTTAGATGGGAAGAGACAATCCGAAATATGATAGCAGATGGAGCAACTAAATTTTATGAAATTGGACCGGGTAAAGTTTTACAAGGTTTAATTAAAAGAATTGATAGAAATGTAGAAATATTTGGAATTGAAAAACTGGAAGATCTCGAATCTTTGAATAATTCATAAAATAATCTATAATTAATGCAAGTGGAAATATAATACGTTATATCGTATATTATTTTGTTAAAAAAATATATTTTGTAGTTTTTAAAAGGTTTATAAATAATGGAAGATAGAAAATTGAGAGCAATTGTAACTGGCGGTTCAAGAGGAATTGGTAAAGCAATCTTAGTTGAATTGGCAAAAAGAAATTGTACAAGTGTTATGTTTTCAGACATTGCGGTTGAAGGTGATGATTTTGATGCGCATGCAAAAAAAATTGAAGAAGAAATTGGCAACGGAACAAAGGTTTACGGTTTTAAAGCAGATGCTTCAAAATTTGAAGAAGCAGAAGCAACCGTTGCAGCCGCTGTAGAAAAAATGGGCGGTGTAGATATCATGATAAATAATGCTGGTATCACAAAAGACAATCTTCTAATGAGAATGACAGAAGCTGATTTTGATTTAGTTATTAGTATTAATCTTAAGAGTGTTTTTAACTATACAAAAGCGGCAATGAGACCAATGATGAAGCAACGTTTCGGAAAAATTGTTAATATTGCTTCAGTTGTTGGATTGATGGGAAATGCTGGACAAGCTAATTATTCTGCATCAAAAGCAGGTGTAATTGGATTTACCAAAACTATGGCAAGAGAATTATCATCTCGTAACATTAATGTTAATGCAATTGCCCCTGGTGTTATTGAAACAGATATGACTTCAAAATTAAATGATAATCAAATAGAAGCATTACTAACAAATGTTCCATTAAAAAGGATGGGACAGCCTGAAGATATTGCTAATGCTGTAGCTTTCTTGTGTAGTACTGACGCTGATTATATTACAGGTCAAGTACTTACTGTTGATGGTGGAATGGTAATGTAGTTTTTATAAATGGATCCAAATAAACAAAAGGAGTTAAGATGGATATCGAAGCAAAAGTAAAAGAAATAATTATGGACAAATTAGGTGTTGAAGAATCACAAATTACTGATGCAGCGTCATTTACAAATGACCTCGGTGCTGATTCTTTAGATATCGTTGAATTAGTTATGGGTTTTGAATCTGAATTTGATGTGTCAATTCCAGATGAAGATGCTGAGAAAATTGGTACTGTTGGTGATGCAGTAAAATATTTAACCGAATTAAAAGGTTAATTCACTATTTTTTAGTGAGACTGTTGTAAAAGTTAAGGAATTACTTTTGTGACAGTCTCTTTTTTTTATTTTCAAGGAGATTTTAATGAGTATGAGACGTGTTGTTATAACTGGGCTTGGAGCACTTACCCCAATAGGAAATAATGTAGAGGATTTATGGAAGGCATTATTAGAAGGTAAAAGTGGTGCTGGTTTAATTACTAAATTCGATACTGAAAAATTCACTACAAAATTTGCTTGTGAAGTAAAAGACTTTGATGTTGAAAAGTATATGAACAAGAAAGAAGCTCGACGAATGGATCTGTATACTCAGTATGCTATTGCAGCATCAACAATGGCAATGGATGATGCAGATTTTGACCTTGATACCATTGATAGAGAGAGATTTGGCGTGATTTATGGAAGTGGTATTGGAGGAATGGAAACATTTGAAAACCAAACTAAGAATTATATGAATGGTGGACCTAAAAGAATTTCCCCATTCTTTATTCCTATGATGATTTCAGATATTGCTGCAGGACAAATATCAATTAGGTATGGATTAAAAGGTCCTAACTATGCAACTACTTCTGCTTGTGCAACATCAACTCATGCAATTGCAGATGCAATGTTTATGATTCAAAGGGGTTCTGCAGATATAATGGTATCTGGTGGTGCAGAAGCATCAATTACTCCTATGGCTATTGGAGGATTTAATTCTGCTCGTGCAATTTCTTCTTGGAACGATAGACCAACAGAAGCTTCACGCCCATTTGATAAAGAGAGAAACGGATTTGTTATGGGTGAAGGTTCAGCTACTCTAATATTAGAAGAACTTGAGCATGCAAAAAAGCGTGGTGCAAAAATCTATGCTGAAATAACTGGTGCTGGTTTAACTGGTGATGCATATCATGTTACCGCTCCCGCCCCAGAAGGTGAAGGTGCATACCGATCAATGAGAGAGGCACTACGTGATGGTGGTATTAATCCAGAAGATGTGGATTATATTAATGCACATGGTACTTCTACAAAACTTAATGACTTAAATGAAACAAAAGCTATTAAGAAATTATTTGGACAACATGCTTACAATTTAGCAATTAGTTCTTCAAAATCGATGACAGGACATTTACTTGGTGCCACTGGTGCATTGGAATCAATTGTGTGTATTCTTGCAATTAAAAATTCAATAATTCCTCCTACTATTAACTTAGATGTACCAGATCCAGAATGTGATTTGAACTATACACCTAAGGTTGCTGTTGAGAAAAATATTGATTTTGCTTTAACAAATACTTTTGGATTTGGTGGACATAATTCTACTCTACTATTTAAAAAATATTCAGAATAGAAATTAGTTTAAAATGAACATTTGTAAAATATCTTTCATCATAAAATAAAATTTAAAGATGAACAACCATTATTTAAAGTTACATCTGATAAAAATTTACAATCATAAATAGATGAAACTATTCAAAAATTTATTTGGTTTTATTAGAAAAAAGAGTGAGATAGAATATATCTCTGAGTATGAGTCTAATAAACTAGATAAACTATCCACAAAACTGAATCTTCAGTTTAATAATTCTATTCTTTTTGCGAAGGCGTTAACTCATCGTTCATATTTGGAAAGAACTACTGAGTTAAGCAAATCTAATGAGCGACTTGAGTTCCTTGGAGATGCTGTGCTTGGAATGGTTGTTGCTGAAATTCTCTTCTCCAAATTTTTAGATGAAGACGAAGGCTTCCTAACTAAGACGCGTTCACATATTGTTGATAAAAACGCACTTTACGATTCTGCTGAAAGATTCCAACTAAAAAAATATCTTCTATATGATAAAAGATTTATTAGAGATAGTGAAGTGGGGATTAAAACTATTCTAGCAGATTGTTTGGAGGCTTTAATTGGTGCTATTTATTTGGACCAAGGGGTAGATAAGGCTGAAAAATTTATTATTAAATGGCTTGTACAACCAAATCTAGAATCTGGAAATTATCAAGTAGATAATAATTTTAAAGGACAACTATTAGAATACACTCATTTTAAAAAATTATCACCCCCCGAATATGTAATTGTAAGTTCTGAAGGTCCAGATCATGATAAAGAGTTTATTGTTGAAGTTAAAATTGATGATACTACTCATGGTATTGGTAAAGGAAGAAACAAAAAAAGTGCTGAGCAAGAGGCAGCAAAGCAGACTTTATCTATGTTCAAAAATAATTGCATATAATTTATATTTGGAAAGTAAAATGTAAATACTTAACTTGTATGCAAGCAATTTGGGATTATCCTAAAAGAGGTAAGAGTGGTGTACAAGCAAAAAGAATTATTTTTAGAATTTATTTCGTATTTCTTTTTTGAAATAGTATCCTTATCTTCCCCCCCCCCCACAATTATTATGCCAAAAGATCCAGAAAGAAAAAAACACAAGAATTACACTCATAAACTTTATAAATAAAAATCTGTTTTTTT
>CBDUTO010000096.1:0-17861 GCA_965370315.1 uncultured Melioribacteraceae bacterium | reverse complement strand
GTTCTAGTGGAATATTAAATTGACTTATAATTTTGGAGAGGTTATTTAATAAGGGTAGGCTTGAATTTCCTTTCAATCCTTTCTCAAGTTCAACTCTCCATTTTCTAAGATTATCATATTTAACTTCATCAGAAAAATCATTTTCATCAACAATATCATCAGTTTTTCTACAAAATGCATATACAGTAGTCATAGCATCACGTTGCTGCGCAGGTAATAAGTTAAATGCATAATAGAAACTGCTTTTACTTTTCTTTGCTATTTGTTTTGCTTGTTGATCCATGAATTAGAAATTAGATTTAAGAAAATAAATGATTTAATGGGATATCCAATTATACTATTTTATTAGATAATTAAAAGAGCAACTTAATCAAATCTACTTTTGAAAATTTTGGTCTCGAATTAAGAACATCATGTTCTAGTTCAATTATTTTTTTTAGAATTCCTCTTCCACCATTAATTGTCCACTTAATTTGTTGTCTCAAGCGGAATGGTAAAAATGGGAGTAACTTTTCTCCTTCATCAAAAAAAGATTGAACACGTTCAACTTGGAACTTCATAAGTTTTATAAAGTTACTACTATTTTCTTTCAAATGGAATAAGTTTTCTTCAACACCATACTCATTTAAATCATTAAGTGGTAAATAGATTCTTCCTTTGGTATAGTCAATTCCTACATCTTGTAAAAAATTTGTTAATTGTAGTGCTGTGCAAATCCTATCAGAATATAATATTGCCTTATCATCAATAATCCCATTTAGCTCTAGTATAATTCTTCCAACTGGGTCTGCTGAGTTCTTACAGTAGTTTTGTAGTTCATCAAAGTTTGAGTAACGATCTTTAGTTATGTCTTGTTTAAATGCGATCAAAAGATTTGAAAAATTTTGAATCTCAAGGTTCTTTACTAAAATGGAATTGTGAAGAGCACTCCAAAATTGATCTTCGGATTGTTGAGAAGTTACTTTGTTTAATTGGGATTCAAATTGACTAAGTTGTGCAAGTCTCTCTATATCTGAAAACTTTCCCTCATCTGCAATATCATCAGCCATACGGGCAAATTGATAAACTATTGCAACATGCTTTCTTAAATGCTTGGGTACTAAAAATGAAAGTACTGGAAAATTCTCGTAATGATTTTTTGTAAATGTTATTGCATCATTATAAGCAGAATCTATTTCAACTCGATAATCCAAAACTAATCAACAATTTCAATAGCTTCGTGAGAATTGGAATCAACAACTCCGTATTTATCAAATAGAATAATTGTTGTATCTCTATCACTATTAAAAAGTCTAGGCAAATCTCTTTGCTTAATTATATCTGTAAGTTTTCCGCTCTCACAATCACCTGAGTATAATCGTGGGCTTCCCATTTCATATATTGAACTATTACAAAAATGAGCAGTAACAACCTCACCACTTGTTGGAGGTGTAAAATCCTCCTCTTCAAGTTGCAGAGTATCATAAACTTCACGCATAAAATCGCCCCATATTGGTGCTGCAGCTTTCGCTCCTTGTCCATATGCACCAGTAAATGCAACACGTTGGTCATCAAACCCGACCCAAACACCAGCGGTTAACTGTGGAGTAAATCCCATAAACCATGCATCTTTATAATCTCCATTAGTTCCAGTTTTACCAGCACAAGGTCTACGAAAGTTATGAATTGACCAAATTCTTTTTGCAGTCCCTTCTTTCACAACAGTCTGTAACATGTTCGTGATGATGTAAGCAGTCTCTTCTGAAATTGCTTCATGGCTTTCAGGATAAAATGCATCCAACAGAATACCATCTTTATCTTCAATTTTCAGAATTGATATTGGTTCATTATAGATTCCACGATTAGCAATTGTACCGTAAACACTTGCTAATTCAATTGGTACTACTTCTGATGCACCAAGCGAGATTGCAGGAAAAGGATGTAACTTATGTTTAATACCCATTTTTTGAGCATATCTAACGACTTGCCAAAGTGGAACGTGCCCTTCTATTACAAGTCTGGAAGCAATTAGATTAACTGAATTCTTTATTCCTTCACGTAGAGTAAGAAATCCACCTATATTTTCTTCATCAAAATTTGTTGGGGACCAACCATTGTAATCGAATGGTTGATTCAAAATTGGATAGGCTGGATAGAGACCATTATCTAAAGCTACTGTATAAATTATTGGTTTAAAAGATGAACCTGGTTGACGTTGAATTCCAGTAACATGGTTAAGACCTAATCCTTTTTCTGCATCACGACCTCCAACCATTGCCTTAATATCTCCAGTTTTTGAATCGAGCACAACAAATCCTACTTCGATTCTCTGAGCATTTTTTTGAACGGAATCGACAAAAGCGACATTACGTTTTAAGGAATTATAAATTTCTTTTTTCTCTTCTGTAGTATTTGCTTTTCTATAAACACTCTTATATTTTATTGCTTTGTCTATTAAATTATCAAGCGTCTTTCTATTTTTTTGTTTTCGCCAATTCCACTTCCCATCAAATTGTTTTTGGAATTCGTCCAAATGTTCTTCAACTACCCTATTTGCAATTTTTTGCATGCGAGTATCTAAAGATGTGTAAATAGTTAAACCATCCTCATATAAATCATACCCATAATCCTCAGCCATTTTATCCATTTGCAAACGAACATACTCTACATAATGCGGTGCAATGGAACTGCTAAATTTATTTCTTGCTTCTTCAATAAAGACTTCTATTGGCATTTCAGAAAATGAACGATAGGCTTCTTCTGTAATATGTCCATCTTCCCACATTTCGTGTATTACTAAATTTCTTCTTTGTAAGGAATTGTTATATCTCCGCACAGGATCATAATAAACCGATGATTTTAGTATAGCTACTAACACTGCAGATTCTGGAATTGATAATTCCTGAACTTTCTTATTGAAAAATGTTTTAGATGCCATAGAAATACCATAGGCACCACGCCCAAAATATGAAATATTAAAATACATCTCCAATATTTCATCTTTAGTATAAGTTTGCTCTATCTGAACAGCAGTTATTGCCTCTCTAATTTTCCTAGTTATTGTTTCAAAAAAGTCTTCATTGTTAACTTTAAATTCATAGAGGTTTTTTGCAAGTTGTTGGGTAATTGTACTCCCACCCTGTCTTTTTCCAAGTAATATTGTTTTCCCAATTCCCGTTATCACTCTATTAAGATTAACACCCCAATGCTCTCTAAATTTTTTATCTTCTGTGGCAATTAGCGCATTAACTAAATGTTTAGGGAGCGAATCAATTCTAGCTTCAATTCGACTTTCTCTAAAGAATCTACCAATTTCAATACCGTCTGCACTATAAACAATTGAGGCCAAACTTTGCTTTGGGTTTTCAAGTTGTTCTAACGAAGGTAATCCATTTATTACATGCTGGTAGAAGAAAAATCCACCAATAATAGATGCAACAACTAAAAATGTAAAGAGGGACCATAAAAATGTTTTAATTTTTGATTTTTTCTTTTTGTACATCCTAACAGATTCTTTAGCCATTCTATTTCCAATCCCTTAAATCAAATTTTCCATTTTCATAAATACCATACAATGGTTTGTCAAGCCAAGTTCCAAGATTTGCATAAATTCCAGTTTTATAATTTTCGATTCTTTCTCTATGTGTGTGCCCTAGAATTACATAGTCAAAATCAGAATCAATTTTTGTTTTTGCAAATTGGAATAATCCATCCTCTTCGCCGTAATCTTTGTTCCCTGTATAATCACGGCTTGTTTTACTAGTTCCCTGAGCAATTTTAATTCCAAGATTTGGATGAATTAATGAATATAAATTTTGAGCAAATTTACTTCTGAATACTTTTTTTAACATTAAGTATCCATAATCATTCTTTACTAAACCATCGCCATGAGCTAAATAAAACTTTTTATTATCTATTTCTGCTTCAATATCTCCTTGGTATAGCTGTACACCAACTTCTTTCTTAAAAAAATCACGATGCATAAAATCGTGGTTTCCAATTAAATAGTGAACTTTAGTTCCACTTTTCACCAAAGCATTCAATGCTGTAAAAGTTCTAAAATATCCTTTTTGCATAACTTTTTTGTATTCAAACCAATAGTCAAAAAGATCACCAAGAATATATAACTCTTTCGCAGAATCTTGAATTGAATTTAGAAATTCAACAAATTTTAATTCACGTTCAATTTCTTCTGAATGACTAAGCAATCCAAAATGAAGATCAGAAACAAAGTAGTGGTTTTCTTTCAAATTATCCAATATTTAATAATTACAATTAACAAAGTTATCATAAATTTGGATAAAATATAAGAGGGGTGAGTAAAGTTATTATGTAGGTTATTCCTCAAGAATTGCTAACAACCAATTATCTTTATCAATTGAAATATCTTCAATCCTATTTTTAAAATTAAATACTAAAGTTGTATCACTAGTTATATAAGGAAAATAATTATAAACTTGTCCTAAAGAATCTACTATTTCAATATCTAGTGGGAAGTGATAGTTTTCATATCCATTTTGTTTTTGTTCAATATTCACTTTTAATTGAATATTATTTTGTGAAATTTGCTCTTCACTCCAATCAACTTTTAACTCTAAAAAACCAGATCCTTTATAAACCCATTGTTCAAAGAATTTATTTAAATCTTTTTTACTCACCTGTTCAAAAACTTTTTTCATGTCATCTGTATTTGCATTACTATATTTATACTTGCTGTAATATTTTTCAAGTCCAATAAAGAATAACGAATCACCAACCTCTCTACGAAGCATGTGCAAAACCCAAGCACCTTTGTTATAAACATTGGATGAGAATATATGAACGCCAGGATCGTAGAGTGTTTCCCTATTTCCGCTATCAAGTTTACGAGCAAAGGAATACATTGTTGAACTTAGAGCACTCTCCCCTTTTGTAGCTTCATAATATAGAGCCTCAGTATATGTTGCAAAGCCTTCATTAAGCCAAATATCTTTCCATGTTTTCAGGGTAACTGAATTTCCCCACCAATGATGTGCTAGTTCATGTATCAGAATATCTTCATTGAAATTCATTCCAGAAATAAAATTACTACCAATACTTGTTATAGTTTGACTTTCCATTGCACCTTGCTGCCAAAGTATCTCTGCCACTCCATATTTTTCATCTAAGAATGGGTACTCGCCGAATAGATCACTCAGTACTTCCAAATATTTTGGATGCTTAGAAAAATCAATCTTTGCATCTTCAAGATTCTCCTCTATTACATAATAATCAATACTCATAGAATCCTTATTTGTGAAATATTTCTGCGAAAATTTAGTGTATGGTGCAGAGTAGACCGAGATTAAATAAGTTGCAATTGGGTAATCTGTTGCCCACGAATAAGTTCTTCTATCCTCTGAAGTTTTAATACTTTGCAAGTTCCCATTTGAGATAGTAACCATACTACTATCATGAGTAATTGATATTTTTAATTTTGCTTTGTCATTAGGAGTATCGTTACAAGGGAACCAAGTGGAAGCAAATATTGGTTCATTTAATGTAGCTAAAAACTGATTCCCATTTTTCTCATCCATGCTAAATGAACCTAGTCCAAGATTTTGAGGTTCTCCTTCAAAAACTATTTCCACATAACTTGTATCTTTAGAAATATTATTTTTAATTATTCTAATTCTATTATCATCATAAAAATATGTCGTATTCTTGTTGTCAATTTTTACTGAGATAATTTCAAAATTATCATATAAATCTAATTCGATCTCCCCTGCTCTACTATCCAATGAGAGAATTTTTATTTTTGCCGTTTCACGAATTAATTTTTCTCTCTGGAAAACATCAAGAGCTAAATCGTACTCAAGAACATCTATACTTCTATTTGGTCTCTCATAATTGCCTTCTAATGTATATTTAAGAATTGTAGTTAAATTTCTAACAACAAAGTTAGAATCGGACAGACTAATTAGAATAAATAGTATTAAACCTGATAATAATACAAAAAGTGTTGTTGATATTAGAAAAATTTTTCTTATTTTATTCATTGTAGTAAATAATGATTTAGTTTGGCAATACTCAAACAAATTTAACAATTTATTAACTTGGCAAAAACAACTATTCATATTATTTTAAAATAAAGGTGAAATAATGGCATACTCAGGATCTTCTCTTTTAAGAAATACTGCTACAATGATTTTAGCTGGTGGACAGGGCGAAAGACTGATGCCACTAACTGAGTTTAGATCTAAACCTTCTGTTCCATTTGGTGGGAAATATAGAATAATTGATTTTGCACTCTCAAATTGTTTGAATTCTGGATTACGGAAAATATATGTGTTAACTCAGTACAAGTCTGATTCTCTTTCACAACACATTTATGAAGCATGGAATATTTTCAATCCAGAACTTGGAGAATTTATCTATTCAATTCCACCACAACTTAAAATGGATAATAACTGGTACACTGGAACAGCAAACGCAATTTACCAGAATGCTAATTTGTTGAGAAACAAAAATGATTATGTTCTTATCCTCTCTGGCGACCATATTTATAAAATGGATTATCTAAAGATGCTTCAATATCATCTAGATAAAAATGCCGATTTATCAATCTCTTCGCTCTATGTACCAAAAAGTATTGCATCTCAATTTGGAGTAATTGAAATTGATAAAGATTATAGAGTTGTTGATTTTGTTGAGAAACCTAATAATCCTCCTGAAATACCAGATAGACCAGGGCAATCATTTGTGAATATGGGAGTATATGTTTTTAAAGTTGAAGTACTCCTTAGTATAATTGAAGAAATGGAAAAGAAAAAATTACCAAATACTGATTTTGGAAAGCACATTATTCCTTATATGATTAAAGAAAAATATGATGTTTTTTCGTTCCGTTTTGAAGATGAGAACAACAAAAACAAACCTTATTGGGTTGATGTTGGAACTCTTGATAGTTACTACGCTGCAAGCATGGATTTACTAAATGTCAATCCAGATTTTAACTTATATGATTCCAATTGGCCTATGCGGTCTCAACCAGTTCAATCACCTCCGGCAAAGACAATTTCTCACGAAGGAGAGCGTGTTGGTCGTGCTTATAATTCGCTTGTTACAGATGGTAGTGTGATCTCTGGCGGATTAGTTGAACGTTCAATTCTTGGACCTCACGTAAGAGTTAATAGTTACTCCTACATTACAGATTCAATAATAATGGATAATTGTAATATTGGTAGGCACTCAAGAATTAGGCGCGCTATTATTGATAAAAATGTGAAGGTACCTGAAGGGACTGAAATTGGTTTTGATTTAGAAACTGACAAGAAAGAATTTAAAGTTACTGAGACTGGAATTGTAATAATTCCTAAAAATTATAAGTTTAAATAGACTGAAATTGCTAGACTTTACTGTTGAACAACTATCTTAATTGTTGAGTTAGTTGAAGCATTATTGATGGTCTATTTAATTTATTGCAAAAACAACGAGATAAGCTACACTAAAAAAAATACTGCTGTACAGCCAACGCCTTTGCGTTAGCTGTAATACCATTCTATTTAATACCAAATGCTGAACGATAATTTTTATTCATTTTAACATTTGCTTGGAAGTGATCTTTACTATATCCGGCTTTGAATAAGCCATTTGAAGTAAATGATTTTAGTGTTCTTTTAAGCTTTCCAGAATCATTCACTCCACTAAATCCGCCAACATATCCAAGGTTTTTGTTAAAATATAATGAGAAAGAGTCTTCTTCATTATTTCTACTTTTTTGAAATAAATAAACGTAGCATTCCATTTCCCCTAAACTCGTGAGAAATTTTTCATTAATTGATTTGCAAGTTACAAACATGGAATTTCCTGTACTGAAACTAGAATCTTCCGAGGAATATAGAAAAAATTCAACTTCCCAAGTATCTCCTGCAACTACAGGATATTTTATTTCAAGGGATTTTCCATGAACATAATTTTCATCTAGAATTCTTTTACCAAAAAAGGAAAGTCCATCATTTTCATTTCTAGCCAGCCTTTGATCACCATATGGTATTCCACCTTCATTACTAATCCAACTCCAATGAAATAATTCAATATTTTCCCCCTCGTGTTTGATGTTGGTTTTGCCAATAATACCTAATTTTAATGAATCTACGTAAACTAAAGCATTATTTTCATCAAAAGTGGAGTCAACGTATGTCCATTGATTGCCGACTTGTAATGGCATTATAACATTAATGCTTTCCTCATTTGGGTCAACCGGATTGTCACTTTTACATCCAGAAAATAATAATACTACCACTATTAATAATAATTGTAATTTTCTCATAATAATTAAACTCCTATTATTTTTTAAAAAGATAGAACAAATTATATTATAAAAATATTTCATGAAGAAATAAAGAATACTATTATTAGAATTTTGTGTGAAACATTCTGTTAAAGAAATTAGGTTTTTCAAAATAAATAATGGCGTCCCTTCCCCTTTTGCCACACAGACCATTTCTTTATAATCAAGTTAGCTAAAAGACAAATTAAACGAAAGGTTTTTGTGAAATATAGCTATGCACACTTAATTTTTTACGGTTAAGTTCTAATTAAGACAGTAAAATATTCAACAATTAATTCATCAACAAAATTTGCAAATTCCCGCACGGTGGTTTGAAAAATCCTCTGCAATTCGTGATGTTTCTCATCTAGCAGATGGGTTTGAAATGAAATAGCAGAATCAATATAGAATCATTCCTCAGCAGTTAACAAAACTCTCCAAAGGAATGAAAAAGTCCCCTCTCGAGCAATAGTGTCAACTTAAAGGAAAATATAGAAAGTCTTAATTCTTACTCTTTATCCTAATCTGCTTTGAGATTAAGAATTAATTATAAGAGCAAGATTAAGAAATACTTCTTAAGTTGACAACATTGACTCTCTAGTGGGATTTAGCCTGTCCGCCATTTTTTGGGCGGAGGGTGGGTTAAGATATTAACTCACTACAATTCAACAACTATAATATCGCTTTTCAACCCTTCCAAAATATCATTTTTGAGGTACTGAAAGTAATATTCGCAACCACTAACTGCTGGAGGTTCAATTGAATAGGGACTTTTCATATCGATACCTACTTGGCTAAAATCATCTTCACCGGGAACTCTTTTAAATACTGACACAGCATTAAAATAACCATGAAGTGAAAAACTAAAATCATAACCACTACCGGTTTTTGATAATTTAATAATTGGGACTGCAGTACTTGGGTCGAATGACAATGTATCGGCAACAATGCCAAGTAATTTACCCAAAGCTGGTGTATATGATGGCGCTACCTTAATACGTTTAACAAAATCTCTTATATCGTTTACACCAGTATCAAGCGTGGTATTTTTTTCTGAGGTTTGCTCTTTTATTTTCGCTTTTTGAATTTCCAGATTTGTAATGGCAGTTTCAATAGTGGTACATGTTGCTGTAATTGCTGTTACTTCTTCGGGGGTAAATCCTAGTGTTGAACCTACATCTGCTAATTGAGTAGCAAAGTTTTCATTCCACTGAATAATGCTGGCTTCACTGTGTGGATAATAGTCCTTCTTCATAATAATGCTCCTTTAAATATGATTTATTGGTTATGTATTACAAGCATTTATGCTCGTATTTATTTTATAATATTGCTATAGAAGTTCCCATTGTTTTATTAACAAATAAGAGAGTGCCGTTAAGTTCCCACACTATCTTGTTCAATCTTACCAAGGTGCTGTAAAGTGTTACAATAGCTCTGGGGAAATCCACCAATGGGTTTGTATCTGTTCCCAGATATCTAGGGGAAGTTATCAACATGTTGTTGGTGGGTGCTGGATAGTCAGTAACAGCCCCCAAGCTCTTGGGGGCAACTACAACTATACTTTGGAATGCCCCCAGAACATTTTGAACACCCCCGAGAATGTTAGGAACAGTTACAACACTACTTGCGTATGCCACCAATGGGTCAGCGGATTCCCCCAAGACCTTGGAATGAACTAACTGTATATTGGGGGAAACCCCCAAATCTCTGTTGGGATTAACAGTTACTCTTTTAATTGGCAATAAAGCTCTAAAACGTTGCATATTAAGCCTTTTTGCAATTGACTAACCTTAAAGGTTAAAAACCACAGTGGGTTAGAATTGCTTGTAATATTATTTTTAATAGTGTGTATAAATAATGTCAACCTTTAAGGTTAATTATTTCTATGATATCCGCAATTGAGAGTAGTGTAGTAGTATTTTATATCTTTTTAAGAGGTTCCCTAAGAATGTTTGGAATTCAATATCCTCTTTTTGTGTTGCTTTTATTTGTTGAGGAGTACTCCTCTGATAACAAACTAAATAATTTTGAACATGTTTTTATTATTGCAAAGACGATGCACCGCATTTCGACACTGCTCAATGAGCACATCGTCTCTACATTTTTATTTGACATCTCTGATCTAAAAATCTAATATCTATTTCAGTAAAAGCATCTTCATTGATTTTGTGAAACTGCCACTATTTAATCTATAAAAATATACTCCAGAAGATAAATTACTTGCATCAAAGTTAATTTCATATCTTCCCTTTGATTGTGCTTGGTTTACAAGGGTTTTTACTTCTTGTCCAGTTATATCATATATTTTAAATGTTACAAATCCATCATTTGGTATTTGATAGCTTATTTGTGTACTAGGATTAAATGGATTTGGATAGTTTTGTGACAGAGCGTAATCTGTTATTGCTAACAATTCATTAAATGCTATGGTTTTACTACTTTCTTTACCCAAACCGCCACTAGTAGTATATGTAGTTGCAATTTCAATATTATCTGCTATATCTTTATCAACTACCAACTTTAACTTTACTCTTTCACTTCCAATGCCTTTAGTATCTATGCTATATGAAACTGAATTAACTTCATCTGCTAATATTTTTGAGGTCTCTATTTTTTGCAAAACCCCAATTGCTTTGTTTGTTAATACATCTACTAGTTGAAACTCAAAATTAAAATGATCTTTTAAGTTTTCCTTATCAGATAAGAAATAATTTGCATCAAAAGTAAAATTAGAGTTATCGGTTAAGAAAAACTCAGTTGTTTCAAATAAACTTATTTTTTCATTTCTCGATTTTGCAATTAGGGTATCTTCTACTTCTATAAATTCAATTATATTATCATCAACATTAATATTATTAACTTCAAAGATTAGAGTTGATTTCCCTTTGGTAAGAATTATTTCTCGTCCAATTATTACATTATTTTTTAAACTTGTTTTTGCTAGTGTTGCATCAACTGTTGTTGAATTAAAATAGTAAGGTGTTGCAGATGTGTTAAAGGTTTCAATAGCCATATCAGTATAATCTGTACCATTACTTATTTGAACATAATTATCATATCTTGTAGGAACTGCTGCTTGGTTCGTGTTGTCAGCTTTAAAATATCTAACTTCGTTTCCAGTTCCAGCATAACCAACTACAAATCCATAGGCAATGTTCCTTGCATTCACATTTATTGATTCTACATCATCCCCACCACCATAAGAGAAGCGTGTTAAGGTGCCCCAAGTGGCGAAATTACCTGTACGTAAATTTCCTTCTTTTATATAAGTGATGGGATGCTCAGTTAACCAAACAACTCTTGGTCGATTCAAGGTAATCGCAATAGACGGATTAAAATTTGAAGAATATCCACTTGTTGAGGATGGTTCGGAATAATATGGGTAAGCCATTACTTTTGTTGTTTCATTCCAGACCATCTTTCTATATTTTATACTTGAACCACTTCCATTTTGTTGCCATGCCAAGTGAAAATCATAAGGTGTGGTATGGTCATTCGTGCTAGTAAGTGTAGGGTTTATAGAACTACTATTTGTATTTGGTATCAAAGAGTTCTCATTTGCCCAACTATAAATATCATTTGTTTCTGTAGCTATTCGATAATACAATCCTGTATTTGCAAAATACCAACCATTTGCTTCTGGACAACTCCATACAACCATCACACAGGAGGTAACATCATGTGAATTAAGTTCAACTACTGGTGATAAGTTATTGGAAGCATAGGATATAGTAGAATTTGGAACAACCGAAATATTTTGTGTAATTACACCAGAGCCGTTAAGGTAAACCATTTCAACAGTTGATTGACCCCCATTGTTTTGCTGAAATACTATAAGGATGTTATAACCAACACTCTCAATTGAGGGTGACTTTGCTTCATTGTCTGAGATTGGTGCACCACCATTCATTATTGTCCAAGTCGAGCCATTATTCGTACTACGTTCGTACCATATTTTTCCCATGCTTTCATAAACCATATGCAAATAGTTATTACCTGTTCTAACTATTTTACGTTGGTTGTTGTTAAATGCGGCTGAGTTGTTTGAGAGTCCAATCCCTTTCATTACTGCTTTTACTGTGGCATTTGCTTGATTAAATACCACTGGGGTTTCTAAGCTATTACTATTTTGAAATGTTGCACCGCTGCTTTCCCAGTTTTGGAAATAGAATTGTCTGTCTTTACCTTGCGCATTAATCGTTTGTGGTGAAGTTGTTTTTACTGAGTAGTAGGGTAGGGACCACACATGATTCACTGGGTTATATCCTTGCCCAAGAAAAACACCTTTGAAATTTGTAGAGGTTGTAACATCTGCTGGTGCGCTATGCAAAATAGGTGTGCTTCTGTTTTTCAAACCTTTATTACCATCAACATAATCTCTAAACCAAGGATCTTTCATTTCGAAACTTGTTCCAGAAGCTATTGTTGTCGAATTTTCGGCATTAATTCTTAAATTAATATTGTGGGCTTCATCAAATTGAGCAATAATTTCATTTGTCCCATTTGCAGTTTCCGCTTCATAATGATTAATAAAACGTGCTTCATTTATACCATACACATTTTCATGCCACAATTTGAATTTTTGGGTAGTATTAGGTATAAAAGTTGTATCTGCACGTAAATACAATGAACTAGTTATCTTTGCTTTGTCTCGTGACATTTTGACCCATTGGCTATATAAAGACCATATATATGCATGCCCAAATTTATTATTATCTTTGTCCTTTTGGATAACTGATGCCCAGCCTAGCGTTAAGGTATAAGTTTCTGAAGCCATATTACTTTGAAGAATCCCACTTTTAACAGCAATTGCCTTAACCGTAACTGGCGGATTTACACTAAATGGATCAACATAATGTTCTGAATTTACTGTAGGAGTATTACCATTAGTAGTATAATAAATTTCTGAACCTTCTGTTACACAATCAATATTAACAAGTGTGTTTTTTGTATATTCGCCACTTGCTGGATTAATAATTGGAAGAGAGGCCATAGATGAATTTGAAATTTGAAATTTTGATGAAATTTCGTATGCAACCCCACCATTCTCAATTTTAATTCGATAATCACCCTCAACAAGCGCACTAGGTATTGTCCAACCAAAAGTTTTTTCATTACCTAGACCAGATACCGAGGTAATTACACCTATAGGAGTTAATATATCACTTGCACCAACTTTATATAAAACCATATCTGCATTTGAGCCCTCATTATCGCTCCATTTTATATCATAAGTATGCCCTTTTGTTAATATTTCACCATTTTTAGGTGCATCTATTGTTGCTAGTCTATTTACTTTCCAACCAAGGTCTTCAAGAATTGATAAACCAATTACACCAGGTGAATGGACTACTTCGGCACTGCTTCTTCCATGTATCATTAAAGCGTTGTTTGTATTTTCAAAAACACCGTCATCTAAATGAGCTATACTTGACCCAGCTTTCCAAGTTGTTGGCGCAAATAATTTAGGGTAATTTGCACCATAAACGTCTTTTGTCTTTGGACCTGAGAAAAAAACATTATCACTTTTTAATTTTGATGTAAGGCTAGCTGATCCCGACGCATAATTGATTAGTTTATCGTTAGCTGGGACAGAAGAGCCTATAGCACAGTAATAACCATAAATATCTGCGTACAGACTTGTTTGTCCATTGGGTAGAGGTACATTACCCCAATAACCAATACTATTTTGCATATACATTGTGCCTGAGTAACCAAAACCATGTGCTAATTCGTGTAAAAGAATTGTGACCAAATCAATTTCCCCACTTTGTGGAATACCATCAATACCAGTATAGAATGTAATGTCATCATTGGAATTGATCGTTAACTCTATTTCATAATCCGTTCCATTTAAGTTTTGATTTAGCAAATCCTCAGCCAGAGCAATTGGGTAATTTATAGAGGGAATAGGTAAACTACTACTGTTATAAAAAGATTTTGACCCACATTGGGCAATCGTTTCTGAATTACCTAAATCTTTATATTCAACAAATATTTTAATTGTTTGATCTGATGTTGTAGTATTAAGCATATAAGACCATAATTCAATTGCATGATCTAATGCCGCCCTAACTTCAATTGATAATCCATAATCGTCCGATTCAATTACCTCAAAATTAGAAGTTGCTGTTTTATTAAGAATATTTCTATCAGTAAATATTGAAGGGGCTTTTATTACTGTAAATTTATCTACATCAACCCAAGTGCTATTGTTAGTTTTATTCTGGGCAAAAAAACTAACACTCATAATTAGCCATAATAATAAAATTTTAATTTTCATTTTAACTCCTATTATTTGTATATTCAAATAGATACAAAAATGCCACTCAAAGTAATTTTTACTTTGTTTTCAGTTAAAGGTCAATTTTGTATTTGTTTTCTAATGGATGTGTCGCAAGCACATCCGTTAGTTTTTTTTAAGTATCATTTTTTACATATCACCTCCTTCCAACAACTATTGCTGCTTTGCCACCACTAAAACCAGTTGCAACTACTATATTTTGATTCATTTTAACTGATGTATAGCTGTTCTCAATCATTATGGGATATTTCTTCCAGCTAGCACCATTATTATGCGCAAGCAAACCAAATGCTCCACATGTTATTATATCGTTTAAATCTTTACCAAATATATCACTTGTTACAAATGTGTTACTCGGAAAATCGTCTTTCCAAGTCTTGCTTTTATTAGTAAATGTTCCATCACCACTTAAGTATATTGGAAATCCGTTCTTGGTCCAAATACCCCCAAAGCGCCTATCCGTTAACAAATCTTCATTTGTTACTTTATTATTGCCATCTATCTTTGTTAGAATACTATTTTTAGCATTGTCGCCAGCAACTGAAATGCAGTATTTTATATTTGTCTCAGCTAAACCACAAATATCTACTATGCTTCCCACTGTTCCACTCTCTATTTTTGTCCAACTGCTGCCATTGTAGTGCGCTATATGTCCATCACTGCCAACTACATAAAAATCTTGGCTTGAGGTACCCCACATTGAGTTAATTCTCCACCCATCCCCATTGGGCAACAATGGAAAATTATTTGTATGTGCTAAATATCTAATGCCGTCCCATTGAATTGTTCCATTAAACCAAACATTGTTTTCTGCAAATGCATACACCACACTATATTCACCATACCCATAGCCACCAATCCTTTTCAACTCCCAAGCATTCCCATCCCAATGAACAGCATTATATGGTTGAACCCAAACACCATTGCTATCAAATTTATCAGTATCCTCAGTGTGTATTTTACCTACGGCCCAGATATTGTTTTCGTTTATTATTGCAACATCATTGAAGTAACTGCTACTTCCGCCTCCAAAAGTAAAAGTTTCCCAAGTAAAGTTGTGGCTTGTTGTATCCATGGTTGTAACGTTAAGGTTACTACTTTTAATTGTTTCATTGTTCAATTGTTTTATTGTTGTATTAAAAGAGTAGGTTCGGTTTGGTAGTAAGTTATCTATAAATAATATAGTATCGTTTGTATTTATGTTTGTACTTAAAAATGTAGAATCGTTTTGTTTAATTGTGATTTCTGTTGGTAAAGAGATATTTTCTGTTTTAAGGCTTAACCATGCTTCTGTACAACTTGCGTCTTCTAATTCGAGTGTTATTTTACTGTTGCTTGGTGGATTGGTAGTATCGCAAGAGCTTGCAATAATTAGGCTAAGGAATAAGAGCAATGTTGAATAATTAATTATGAATCCACCACGGCGGATAAGTATTGAATTATTGGTTCTCATATTATTGCCTCAATTAGGTCTATAGAATTAAAGTATTTATTTGCCCTTGAACATTTATTTGATCTATATACAACATGTTCTTTAGTGAAAAGTGAAAAGTGAAAAGTGAAAAGATGTAGTTTTTTAAACAAATAAAAAGTAAAATATTGGTGTACAGCTTATGATTGTAAATAATATTTGTAGCACCTCTACTCAAAACTACCCCTGTAATTACTCTCTTTTTTAGTTGAGTCTAAACTAAGTAATTATAATTTTTGATTCAAGGGAAAAATAAAGGACTAAAACCACTTATTTAACTATACAGTTTTCCCTTATTATATTTTCATTAGATCAGATTCTGAATCAAGTTAAGAATGACATTTTTGAGACATCTCAGTAGCCCTCTATATTAATTATTAAAAATAAAAAGTTATTTCAAATATATCATTTTGTTTACTTGATTTTCTGAACCTATTTTCAACCTAGAAAAGTAAACTCCACTAGCCTGTTTCTCTGGATGCCAATAAACAAAATGCTCACCAATATTTTTGAATTCTGATATAAGTGTTTTTACTTTTCTTCCAATCAAATCATAAATTTCTAATTCAACAAATGAATCTACCTTCAATGTATACTCAATTCTTGTAGACGCATTAAACGGATTTGGAAAATTTTTTGTTATAACAATATCATTAAATTCTGCATTTTTAATCTCGGGCTTTAATCTGTATAATCCTCTGTCCTGACTTCCGTAAAAAATATATCCATCTGAAGTAATATTAAAACTCCAAAAAGAAGTATATGGTATCTTTTCTCCAACCATCTCCCATTCTTTACCGTGATTATTTGAATAATAGACAGTTCCACCAGATGTAGCTGCATATATATTGTTAAATTGATCAATTTCAAGAAAGTTTATACCTGTTATACTCTTTGTTAGTAATACCCAATTAATCCCGTCTAAAGATCTAAATACTCCCCTATAACTCGACAGATAAATATATCCTAAATTATCTATTACACAACCAGTTAAAGTATTCTTATTGATAAGTGTATCCTCAATTTCAATTAATGTTTTTCCTCCATCTTCTGTATAATAGAGAGGTCCATTCACAATTAAAAACTTTTCACTATCAATCACTTTTATCAAATCTACAGATTGATCATTTTCTTCTTTAATTTTTACGAAACTTTCTCCTGATGAATTTGACACATAAACTTCCCCCTTATGAGTACCAACACAAATCGTTTTAGAATCCTCACTTATTTCAATGGCACTAGTATAATTGTTAGAACTACCAATATTTATTTTTTTCCAAGTTTTTCCGAAGTCTTCCGATTTCATAATTCCACCATATGTTCCATCGTATATAGAGCCATCATTTCCAGACTGAAAAGACATCGTCCAACCATTAGATATCGATTCCCAAGTTAATCCATTATCTTCGGATAGATAATATTTATGTGCATCGGTACTTATGAGAATATTTCCATTTGGCATTGGCTCTATAGCTCTAATTGAGGAAACATCCATTCCACTACTGAAATCTGAGTAAACTTCATTATCCAGATCATATTTTTTTGCCCCACCCCCAAGAGTTCCTATTATTAGCTCATTATCTTTAAGAAAGGAGGTGGTTAATAAACTTGCATGCAGCAAGGGACTCTCCCAAACCAACCCATCTTGATTAAGAGAATAAATCTTAGAATAAAAAGTAGTAACTATTAGATTATCTTTTGAATCAAGAACAATATCTTCAACATATAAATACTCAATTTCTTGTAAAGTCTCTATGATCTACCCCCCAATTAGTGTACATAAAGAAAAGCCAGTATATTAGTAATAATAAAGCTGG